>JAJSLM010000010.1 GCA_026127925.1 Thermoplasmatales archaeon | reverse complement strand
TTTCAGAAATTATGCCTTCTAAATCGCTTTGTATGACACGATAGAAGGAGGGAAGGTATTATTATACCCTCTCTTTTTGCCTTTTAGGTAATGCTTTCTGGAAGGAATAGTAAGCCACTTTTGGCAGGAAGGACAATACCAATTATCCGTCATTTCTAATTGGCATAACGGCGTTCTACAAACCCAGCACTTAATACGCTTACCGCTCATTCCGACACCTCTTTTTTTAGTGCTTCATACTGTTCATCTTTCTTTGCTAACTTGTCCTCTAATGCCTGTATTTTATTGAAAGAAGAGGTAAAGCCCTTATCCTTTGCGTATTCGCGCAGAAGAAAGTTAAGGATTTTGCTTAACTCTCGGCTTTTGGAAAGCTCGCTAACAAGCTCCAAGTTATCACTGTCTATTTTGAAACTGGTAGTAGTCATCATTTTTCCACCTCGTAGTTGTGCAGGACAATGAAAAGATAGTATTTTCTTCCTTCCTTGCTAGCCCGCAGGTCTATAACAACGTGGTCAGAGGGCTTAACGTTCTGTTTATCCATTATTGCAGACCCAAAAAACATAACTACGCTGTCTATTTTGTTATCCCGTGCCGTGTAGAGATTAACATTTCTGTCCTCGCCTTCTGGTGAGTGTGTAGTTATCGGCTCTACGTTCATAATTACCAGCTCATCGCCAATAATTTCGCCCTTTTCTCTGGTAAGCAGAGATTTTTCTATGGGCAGAGTTGATAATGTCGTTTTCATTTTTTCGTTTGTTTGTTCAGTCATATTTACACCAATATTATTACGCTACGAAGGTTTTTAATGGTATGTGGAAAGGAATGTGTAGCAAAGTATCAAGTAATACCAAAAATGTCTAAAACGATTTCTAAACTGATGCTTTATAATAATACTTTTTTCAGCTATACTGACTTTTTCATATTATTACTACTGACCCGCCGAAACTCAAAACAACAATTAGTATTACTTATGCTATACTAATTGTTCAGTAACAAGAGAGGAGAGAGGGCGTATTACTGTTGTGGATTTTCCACAACTACTGACTTTTCTGTATTACTTATAGCTACATTCTAAGAGGTTTTGAGCATTTTTTAGAATTTTTGGCGGAAGGCGGACACGCCTAAACACGTGCAACGACACGTAGTAGCTACACATGGGTCTATTTGGAAGGCACATCTAACATATTATTAATTTTCTTTACTACATTTTCTTAGTTAATTGAATTAATCAAGCCCTATCCAATATATTTAGTTTGTAGTCTGTAAGACTGCTCCATTTCGGGTAGACCCTTTATTCCGCAGTCCGCTTTAGCTTACCCCGCCTCGCTACGCACCCACGCACTTCGTGTTTCACACTCAGCGTGTGCGAAGCACAGGACACTCTACGACACGCCAACCTCCTGAACGGAGGGTCGGCTTTCGCTACGGCAAAAATTCACCCCTCCTTTGTTCGCTTCGCTCACAAATTCCCCCCCTCTTTTTGCCTTCGCTCGTCTCGGAGGTCTAATCAGGTATAGGCACGTGTCCGCCTTCGGCGTTCACTTGTTGCTTCGCAACAGCCTATTATCCTGATTTGTCCAGCCCTTCGGGCTGTCCACCGACCCCCCGTGTCCTGTGCTTCGCACCCCCACGTGTTTCACACGTGTGGGCTACGTGTCCCTTCGGGACACTTCGGGTCTTCACTACGTTCAGACCTACTACGCTCGGCGGGGAGGGGGGTTCGCAGGAAAGCCCTTAAAATTTCAATTGGTAATAATACGGGCTTTCCTTTGCGATAACCTTTCTTAAAAAGAAGTTTGAACAAGAAATGGAAATTAACCAATTCACAGCTGGGAAACAAATAATCGATATATAGTGTAGGCAACGTAAAGCATCTCAATAGCTCTCTTCGGTCTTACCCGTACATGTCAGGATATGAATTTATATAGTACCATTTCGATATAACGTAGATTTAAAATGGACTATAGAGTTGTTTCCCAGAAGGAAAGAGAGGCAGTTTTTGGAAAAGTAAACGAAACAATGGATATGGATGTCTTTTCCAAGTGCTGCACACCGTGAAATCAATGCAGTAAACGGATAAAATAATTACCCTATTTTTTTGTGTTTATTGTTGTTACGAGAAGGAAAGGAGGTTGTTGTCATCATGGAGAATGGTATGGAAGTCCCATTGAAGCAGTCAAGGTACACGTATAGACTTAGCCAGATGTATAGTGGAAGAAAATATACGATTCTTTATGACCGTCTGCTGATGAATATAATTTTTCTTGACGACGAAAGCTTGATGATTTATGATAAATTTAAAGCACCTTTGAGCATAGACGATTTTCTCCAGAATGACGACTATAAAACTATTAGCAATCTCGTATCAATACTTTTGAATCAACACTTTCTAGTACCTATCTATGATAATGAGCAATGGAAGACTAATCAAACAGTTACAAATGCAAATATACCTAAGGTTGGGGTTTCATATTTGGTAGTGACTAGATCTTGTAATTTAAGATGCAAATATTGTTTTCTAACAACTTCTAAGGAAAATCCATCAACAATGAGTATTGACACAGCAAAACGGTCCATTGAACAAATAATGGAGGCTACAATAAGCTCTAAGGTAGTGAGTCAAAAGGTTATATTATATGGGGGAGAACCCTTTGTGGCACGACGCACGGTATCTTTCTCAATACAATATATTAGGAAACTAGAGAAAGAGTTGAAAGAGAATAATAGATTGGCAAATAATGTTAGAATCAGAATTGCAATAATTTCCAATGGGACTCTTATAGATGAAGAGATAGCCCACTTATGTAAGCTTAATAATGTAACCATGTCAATTTCGATGGATGGAGCTAAAGAGCTTCACGACAAGAATCGAGTTTATGTGAGTGGTAGTGGGACATATGAAGACGTTTTACGTGGGCTCAGATTACTTCAACACAAGGGAATAGAAGTTACTGCCTCGACTACTATAACCAAGAACAATGTTGAAAAGTTGGAAGAAGTTACAGACCACCTGGTCTCCCTCGGGTTTAAGAAAATTGGATACAACATCTTGATGGCTGAAGATTTCAAAGACCCGGAAATACAAGGACTCAGTGAAAATACCGCTCTCGCACTTCTAAAGGTTTATGAGAAATACCGTAAAAAGGATATTCTAATTTATCCTGTTATCAAGCAAGCGAATGCCCTGTTCCACAAGAATTTCCAATGGAGCGATTGTGCAGCATGCAGTGGCCAATTAACCATTTCTCCTGAGGGTAAGGTAGGCGTGTGTCAAGCGTTTATTAACAACGCTAACCATTTTAAGTATTCCATAACTAATGAAAGCACCTTATTCTCAATTATAGATAATAGTCCTTTATTCAATGAGTGGCGGAGAAGGTCGCCAATAAATATGGAACAGTGCACAGAGTGTGAGGCTATATCAATTTGCGGCGGTGGCTGTCCCTATAATGCTTTCTATTCAACAGGTAGCATTTGGAATATAGACAAAATGTTTTGTCCTTATGCTAAGTCTATTATTAATTGGGGATTAAGGAATATTTTTAATGACGTAATGAAAAGTGAAGGTGCAAAATCTGACACTTAATGGAAATATTAATCGCAATGAAGACTTGGTAATTGCGAGGGATATAACAAAATCATATCACGGAAGGGACGATATTAAGGCTCTTGATAATCTCTCCTTTACATTCAAAAGGGGTGGAGTGTTCACTTTACTGGGAAGAAATGGCGCAGGGAAGACAACAACGGTAAAAATTCTGTCAACATTATTAAGAAGGGATTCTGGAGACTTATCTGTTTTTGGTTTTGACCCGGACACATCTCCTGAACAAATCCGAAACAGGATCTCTATTGTCCCTCAGGAAGGTAAGCCAATCGAATATCTTACCCCTAGGGAGAGCATCTATTTTTACTTAAGGATGAGAGGGTTAGGCACCGTGGAATCGAGGAAAAGAACTGAAATCATCTTGAATGATTTTCTCATCGATAATTTTTCAGACCAACGATGTTTTACTTTATCCGTAGGACAAAAACAGATGGTCCTAGTGGCTATGGCTTTTGCTTCGGAACCAGATATAATATTCTTAGATGAGCCAACAATTGGGCTAGATCCTATTGCCCGTCAAAGAGTGTGGAAAAGAATCGTAGAAGTGAAAGATAAAACTACTATATTCTTGACAACACATTATATGGAAGAAGCTGAATTATTGTCCGATATTGTCCTAATAATAAAAGATGGTAAGTCACTTAGACAAGGTACTCCAAAAGAACTTATCCAACAGTTTGGATATAAGCATAAGATCACTATAAAAAACTATGATAACGGTGCTCTTACGTCTCAATACGCTTTCAAGAGGAAAATTAATGATTCTTTGGTAATATTCCTAAAAGATGGAGAGCTTGATGGGGCAGTTAACCAGCTTGTGAAAGGAGGTATGGAGATTACCATAGGTAAAGTTACTCTTGAAGATGTATTCATAAGCATGGTGGAAGATAATTATGAAAAATAGCATTAGAGCTCTATTTTATATGCTCCATATAAATGGGATTATATACTTATTTCGTAATAGGTTTGCGCTACCAGCCGTTACCCTGTCTCCAATTTCGTTTGTTTTCTTTATCTATGTCTTTGGGGGAGAGAACGCAATCAAGTATGGTGCCATTGGTGGACTTATTTACACGATAGTTAATTCCGCTTTTTTTGCATTGTCGGATATAGCATCGTACAAGACAAATAATTTATTTCAGGATATGGTAATTGCCTCTCCAATTCCTCTATGGGCGTATCTTATAGGGATAGGCATAGGTGACATCGTATATGTTGTTCCCGGAATTGTGTTATTTATGGTCTTGCTTTTCTATGTAACCCATATATCGGTACTCCAAATGGTTATGATTCTTTTAATCCTTCTAATGGTTTGGATTTTCTTGCTGTCTATTAGCTATATTGTCGCTCAGAGAATAAAGAAGAATAAAGATATATGGCCAGTCCTCAGTATCCTTTCATTTTCTCTCTCAATTCTTCCTCCCGTATTTTACCCCTATAGCGTATTGCCCTATGACTTAAGATTTTTAGCTCTCCTTGCACCGACGACATCAGCTTCCTATGCTATTGATGGGATAATATATGGTTTTAATTTCATAACATTGTGTGGAATTTTCTTAGTCTTCTTCCTGTTTGTCTTAGGAATCATAGTCCTCTATTTTGTTTCAGTAAAAAGCAATAAGTGAAAAGTCACACAAAGATAATAGGGAATAGGTACACACCAGAAAATAGTAGTTCGTCTGTTTTATGAGTTAAGGGAGCAGCCCACCATAAATAGGTTCAGTTGAAGATGATAAATGAATCCAATGTGCGATTAAAACAATAATCGCATCCCGGCACTGCACCTTTAAGACATTCATAAAAAAAAGTGTCCATGCTTGCCTTTTGGTATCCACTTAATTATTTAATTGGATACCTACCTATCCTTATACTGCTATAAAACACCAGAAAGAGGCTTAATATGCATATTCACAGGATCAAACAACGTTCGCGTTGACTGAATTCAGAAAGTCTTATCTGAGCATGTTTGCTTTAAATCAATTTCATGAATTTTCTGATACCTATTTTCGATTAGCTTGTAAATTTTTATTGACTTTACAATGAACGAATGAAAGTCGTGAAGACAATTATTTGCAAGCTCTTTCATTTCTGATAATTCTGCTTCACTCATTCCAAATTCTTTCGCCCCTAATGTTAAATGTGGTTCATAAAGGTCAAGCTCATAGTATTTCCTGCTATTTTCAGGATCGGGGGAGATCGCTTCCACAATCTTCCGGTGCAATATGCGAATTTTATTGGATTCTACACCAATATATACAACAGATTTCCCAAAGGATTTTACACCTTTTAATGACAACTTAAACATTGCGAAGTTACTGCAAATTGCTTTTATAGAATCTATCCAGTATTCATCTTCATTCAGACCAGCCTGGGATTTAACAGTGATGTGGGGCTCCACAAAATCTGGTAAGGCATTATTTGGCCACATTCTTTGGAATTGTGTTATTATTTCCCCATATTTCTTCGGGGGTGTGATAGCAATAAAATATTCCACGCTCAAGGGATACGTATCCGTGTTTAATATTTTAACCAAAATATCACGATCAATATTTAAAGAATGGCAACAATCTTTTCCAACGTATTATCTTTGAGTTAATTTTATAAAAATAATTTTCATATAACGATTAAAGAAATGTTTTAGAATAAGTAATGGAAATGGCTCTTTCTGTATCTAAATTAAGAACCTCAAAATCCAAAAAACTTTTGATTGTGAGATCAAATCATTCAATTCAACATGTTATTCCTTTACACAATACTTAAATCAGTATTTTAAATTCATATTCTGTGAAATTTACGGTTATACTTGAATCACAGGAAGATGGGGGGTTTACAGTGAGTGTACCGGCACTCCCTGGTTGCATCTCTGAGGGGGTGAACAGAGAAGAAACCTTCAAAAATATCAAGGAAGCAATAGAATTATATTTGGAAGTTTTAAAAGAAGACGGAAAACCTATACCCCCAGGATGTTGACGAGGAAGTCCTTCTGGATGCCTAAACTTCCAGTTGTATCTGGAGAAGTTGTAATCAAAGCACTCTCCAAAAGAGGTTTCATTTTCAGAAAATGAAAGAGTGATCACGTTATAACCCAGAGCAAAGATAGATACAGAATCATAGTCGTACCATTGCATAAAGAACTGAAGCCCGGAACCTCAAGAGCAATTATTAAACAATCCGATCTAACTGTAGAAGAGTTTGTGAATCTATTATGATGAAGTCAGCCGAAATATTATTTGGTATCCACTTGATTAATCAAGCATCTCTCTGCCTGTTCTTTAGGTTGCACTGATTTAGAACAATTTGAGTTACCACTATGTATAAACGCCAGATGGATTACTGGTAGCAAGAATAGCAACGTTCTGTATGATCGTAGATGTACATCAGGTGAATTCAATATTGATGAGATAGTTGGGGGTCTTCCTTACAGAAAGAAAGGTGTTGGTGGTTGATACCCCTGGAACTTCTCTGTCACTTTAGATCACCATATTCCCGGGAGTGTGCAAGGGCTTTACGTTTGTATATGTTAAAATTCTTTTTGAAACCGAAATTTTTGATTTCCATTAAAAAAAAGAATCGATATATTTGTATCTCGGATTACCCAATATTATTGGGAAACATTAGCTCAAAATTCAATGCAATTGGATAGGAAAAATCTTGTGGAATAGTATCTAATATGGGACTGTCTATTCCAGACGACTTGATCAATTGAAGGGCCTTCCTGTAAATAGTGAATGCCTTTTCAGTTTTTCCCATCTGAAAATGAACCATAGACGCGGATATTAAGATCAGGCCTTGAAAGTAAGATTTAACTTTCCCATTGGAGGATTTCCACAACTCTTCCAGAATAACGTGGGATTCCCAGAACCTTTCCTGAAGCATTAGAGATTCTGAGAATTTAAGAACTTCTAAGACTCTATTATTATTCAGTTGTTTTTTCAGTCTGAACGCTTGTTCAATTGAATTTGGAAATGATATCGTCCCAACACAAAACAGAGATCTTACTGCCTCAATCGATTTCTCCGCTTCTTCTGTGTGGACATCTAGTTCAAACCCATGGGTGTTTTTTCTTATAATGATCTTCTTTAAGTCGTCTCCAAGCTCTTCAAGTCCTTGGTTATGGTTATTTGAATCATAGATATGGAAAATTACACGCATAGTCTCCTTCTTTGATCCTCTGTTGTTATTTAAAACGCTCTATTTCGTGGACAAAATTTTTAATTAAAAAATAAGAAAAATTTGTGAGGATAACAACATATGCGCTATGTGAAGTTTGTACCAAAGGACCGCCCAGCTAAAACCAACAGGTACGTATTGCATCCCAAAAAATATAATTTTTGTGTGGTTGAGAGAATTAACAGAGAAGCAACGTTAAGAAATATATACGAATCCACGAGAATTACTGAAGTTCGTAAATGAGCCTTGTAGTTTCACCTGCAGCCTTCTCTATGTCCTTATATTTCAATCTAACTTGTTCCTTCAGAGTCTCTGAACTGTTCTGAATCGAGAGTATGTTCAGCAAGTGATCAAGCTCGCTATCTAAAAGCAGAGAGAGAATCCTAAGATTTTCTTTCTGTTCATCTGATATCTCTTTCCTCTTGGAAGAAACAAAGCAGTCAAAATGAACTGCGCCTTTCTTTGTAAAGGTAAATTTCTCTCCGGTTCTAACATTTCCGTCACATTCGTAGCATTTGAATTCTACCATACTGACTTTATGCATTCCTAATATTAATCTTGTTGTTTCAATTTCTAACAAATTAAAATTATTAAGGAGTTTATCAGTAACGTTGACAAAGTAAAATTAAGTATATAGTAGATCAATAGTTTCTTGATCTAAACGAGCGATAATGGTGGTAATCGCGCCTTCCACCATATCTTGTGTTTTGTGGTCGGCGTGACTGTGGTCTCCTGAAATTATTGTATCTTGGTCTCACAATGTTTTTTGCTTCGGAAAAAGAATTTTCATCCACTTTGATGGGATTCATTCGAATATCGAGGGAGTTCTCAATGTTCTCAATAATTTCCAACTCGTTCTGTTCTACTATTGTTAGTGCATTCCCGTCTTTTCCCATTCTGGCCGATCTTCCGACCCTGTGAACGTACATATTAGGTTCTGATGGTGCATCGAAATTTATAATGTCCGATATGTCTGAAATGTCAAGACCTCTGGCAGCAACATTTGTCGCTATTAGGAGTTTTGCCCCGTTCCTGAACCTACTCAGCGCTTTCTCTCGTTGAGCCTGTGTGAGATCCCCATGCATTACTGTGGCGAAGTGGTTGTACTGCTTTAAGATGTCAGAGAGGGTTGATGCTGATCTTTTTTGTTCTGTGAATATGATGGCCTTTCTAGGGTTATATTCATTCAAATAAGCCAGAAGGGTGGATACCTTATTGCCGTTCTCGCACACAGTAAAGTTATTGGAAATAGTTGATACAGTCACCTCTGCATCATGGCCGATCTGCACATAAGTAGGGCTCTTCATAAACGTGTCGGCGAGTGCCAGGATTTTATCTGGAATCGTGGCAGAAAACAACATATTCTGTCTTGTTAATGAAGTTTGTGAAATTATATATTCTATGTCTTCAATAAATCCAAGATCAAGCATAGTATCTGCTTCGTCAAGGACCAGAAACTTTACATGTTCCAGTGACAAAACCTTCCTCTTCATGAGATCGATTATCCTACCTGGGGTCCCGATCACCATATTCGCTCTATTTCTTATCTTTTTTATTTGGTTATCTATACTGACGCCACCATAAACTACTACCGGTTTTATACCAGAGGTTGTTCCCATTTTTTGCGCAACATCATATGTCTGGAGCGCCAGTTCCCTTGTAGGCGCTATGATCAGGGAAGTTACGTAGTTTTCCCTGTTGCTTTTTCCTATGATTGGAACAAGGAAAGCACCAGTCTTTCCTGAACCAGTTTTCGATCTAACCACAATGTCTTTTCCCTGAAGAATGACTGGAATAGCCTTTTCCTGAACCTCAGTAGGTTCCAAAAAGCCCATTTTATTAAGAGAATCCAATAATTCTTTGTTAATTTCGTATTTTCCGAATCCTTGCATTTTAAGCACTTTCTCTAACTTCTAGAAAACTTTTAATCTTCTTTTTTAGTTAATCCCTAATCTGTTCTCACTATTAAATGGTTCTTGGTAAAAAATTATGAAATTCAATCCCCCTTTGGTCATTCAAATGAAAAGAACATTCTGATTCACCTACAGGCATCTGTATGCTTCTTGGTTTTTTGTAAACAAATTTTGCCTTGTCGATGTTCAAAATCAATTCAGCCTTCTTTTGTGTAAACATTATATAGCATTGTCGGTTGCTTTCTCTCGTACCGTTTATGCAAATAAATGATGACTTCGCCCTGATATTGGACTACATTTCAAAGCTGTTTGCGATAAAACGTTTAAAGACAGTTGATGTTCATGAGATTTCTGTTTCTTATGTGAGAAAGGGAGAAATGGTTGATGGCAAGATTATCTATTCGACTTCATTTCCGGAAAAGAACAAGTTGGATCGGCTTGTCTCGATAGAAGTCTCTATTTCCAAGCTTCGTCCAGATAAAGAGATCACAGTCAGTATTTCATTTGACAAATTCTCTTCTGAAGACTGTAGTGAAAAAGAGCTTAGAGAGATCATCGATATCTTTGATAGGTCTACTTTTCGATTCTTCTAAATTCTGATTATTTTTCTCAGTTTCCTAGAGTGCGGGATATTTAGTTCCCCACATAAAAATCGCCATCTTTATGCGTGTTGGTTCAAGACTCCTTAAGCGAATCTATCAATGCACTTGCTTCAGATCGCGTAAGTTCTTCAATTGTGGATTTCTTCAACTCAATCAAAAATGTCCTAGTTACTTCAAGTCTTTTCTCTGAATTCTGCAAACTCTTTACGAATTTCAACTGTTTATCCGTTGCTAAACTACCTGCAGTATCCTGTTTGGTTCCCGATGGCAATTTCATAAGCTTATCTATGAGTTCTGAGGCTTCATGAACGCTCAATATATTGACGGTCTCTTTTTGTTTTTCATCCAAAAACTGCCCTGTTATTCTAATTCGCTCATCAGTGTCCTGGAGTTTATTCAACAGAGAAATTTGTTTACCTGTAGCAAATGATTTGTTGTCTTCATCAGTCTTCACTTTCTTGAGTTCCTCTATGAGTTTTGATGCATCGTCTATTGTAAGCTCATCAACGTCCATTACTTTCTTTTCGTTGAGAAAATTTTCAAGAATTGTACCCCGTTCCGTACTCGCTAGCTCAAGTTTCTTGATAAATTCTATCTGATTCTTAGTTGCGGTTTGGTTCGACATAAACACACTGAGTTGCGTATATTATATTTTTATTTAAAAACATACTACTGTACTAAACTAACGATTGTGAATTAGAAAAGCATACGATGAAGTATGTGTTCAAATCCACATTCCCGGCATCATCATACCCATTCCGAGCATTCCCATGCCCATCATCCCCATTCCCATCATTGAACCAGAATTCTGGGCCTGATGTTCTTGCATATGCTTATTGAGATCATCATCTGTCTTGAAGAGTAATCCATCCAGTTTGCAAATTTTTAGTGTTGGATCGATTTGATGGACTATCTGCTCCCAGATCCTCATTTCGAACTCGTGTCCAGAATGTAACTCGGCAGCTGTAGCTATACCAAAGGTAGCAACGCCTTCAATTGCGGGGATCGCCATATCTCTTCCCCAGATACCAGCGTGCAGCTGTACCTCGAACTTACCTTGCGAACCGGCTATAACGACATCAACGTCTCTTACTTTTCCCAGGACGATTCTCTCCCTGTCAGACTTCTTGGCGTGGATCTCCCAAAGAGCATCTCTGGTTTCATCAGAGGTGATCTTGAAATTTTCGTTTACAAGCAACTCCTTAACGTGGTCTGCCACTGCAGACGGTTCTGTGTCTTTCTCTACAAATCCATGTTTTATCATAATTTGGTTAAGTTGCCATCAGTTAAAAGGTTTCTCGTTTAGATAACGAACCTCAGATATTTTTAGATTAAAATAACAATTCATAAACAGAAGAAGAAATGTTCCGTGCAATAACCACTTAATTTCTTTTCGTGGTAGGTTATTTTAATTAGTTTTAGGAAAGTTGTGCCAAAAGATTTATGTATTCATGGGATTGAAGATTCATGAATTTTATTGTAATTGGTGGCGGGGCTGCGGGAATGGCCGCTGCTTCAAAAGCAAAACGTGTGGATCCTCTCATTGATGTTACCGTGATTGAAGCAGGGCCTTTTGTATCGTATGCAGAATGTGGAATGCCCTATTACCTTGGCGGGATGTTTGAAGATTATTCCAAGCTTTTGCATTACCCTCTAACTGAATTTACGGAGAAGAGAAAGATTAAAGTTGTTATCAATGAAAGTGTGACAGAGATCGATAGATCAAGGCAACAAGTCAAAACAACCGGTGGTAATGCCCTTTCCTATGATTACCTGTTAATTTCGACTGGTGCCTCAGCAGTGAAACCAAAGGGAATAAGTAGTAAAGAAATACGGACCCTTCGGTCGCTATCCGATGGCATTACATTAAAGCAAGAGATTGAGAAGTCAAAAAAGATTACTATTATTGGCGATGGGGTTCTCGGAATGGAACTGGCCTCTACTCTTGCAGAATCCGGGAAAGAAATTACAATGATCGCCCATCACGAAAAACTTTTCAAAAGATTAGATCAGCAGGTTGGGCAGGAACTTCTGAAAGAGTTCGAAGCAAATGTTAAAGTGGAAAAAAACTCGGAACTTAAATCAGTGACTAGGAACAGTGAGGGATTAAAAGTCGAGACAACTGTAGGGCAACATTCCGCCGATTTGGTTCTGTCTGCAACAGGTATCCAACCAAACTCACAACTCGCCTTGGATGCTGGTCTTTCTTTGGGCAAAAACGGGGCCATAAAGGTGGATAATGGAATGTTTACCAGTGACAGTAAAATCCTCGCCGCAGGGGATTGTGCCACAACATTAAACAAGGTTACGAATTCTGAAGATTGGATGCCGTTGGCGCAGATCAGCAACAAGATGGGCAGGGTTGCCGGATCTAATGTGGGTGGTGAACGGATGACCTTCAAAGGAGGCATAGGCACAACTCTGGTAAAAATCTTTGACTACGAGGTTGGCTTCACGGGAATTGATTCCTCGACTTCGATCAAATACGGCTTTGCGCCAAAAGATATCTTCGTCAAGGCAGGTAGTAAAGCGGCATATTATGAAGGTAATTTAAATGCTTACGTTAAAATAACCTACGATTCACATTCCGGTAGACTCCTTGGTGCACAGGTAGTTTCCAAAAGCAATGGGGCATGGCGACTCAACACGTTAGCAGAAGCCATATACGCGGGGATCACTATGGAAGATCTGTTCTATTCGGATCTCGGTTATTCTCCGCCGTTTGGTCCTGTGTGGGATCCGATAATAATCGCAGCTAGTCTGGGCATGAAAACAAGCAATTAAATCTTATTAGCAATGTTTTCATTTATTTATTGTACATCCATGGTCAGATCGAAAGTTCCAGAAAGATGAACTCTTGATCAAAGCCTACGATAACATTCTGATCTTCCATATCAACCTCATCTGAATGTAGTAATTGAAAGGAAATGCTACAGCTGATCCTATGAAATTACCTATCAATGGATATAGACCAAAGTACTTAAAGAGGGAAAACTGGGTTGCGATTGCGACAGCATTTCCAATCACATTCAGAATTTCAAATTTCAGGAGTCTAATAATAAGGCCATAAATGCGGCCGTGATGCTCCCCCATCTTGTGTGTTGTCCAGTATTCCTGAAATATAAATTCAATTGCAACTGCAAGCGTAAATGCAATAATGTCAATCAGAATTATGTGTGCATAGCCTAGCAATGAGATTCCAAGGAACGTAAGGAACTCGAGTGAGGCAAAACCCACAAAACCCGAGAGAGAATATTTTAGCATTCTTACCAAGTTCTTTTCTATGAACAAAATAATGTTCTCTCTTAGTTTTGCCATATTAGCTCTCACTCTTCACTAGTTTGCTTGCGGATTCCGATTCTGCGCATTCGTATACCTATCAGGTCTATTATTGTATCTACGGATCTAGCCGCTCCATCTGCAAGAAACTGGATTCGTTCATGATCCTTAAATGCAACTATTTGTTGTGAATAGATTATCAAAACGCTCTTGCCGTCCAGGCAGGGGATCATATGGTAAATGACTTTTTTTTGGTCTCATAATATGACACCTATGCTTTTATGAAGTTTCCAGTGACAAGTGAATTTCATAAGTTCTAAAGTGAAACCTCCTGTTTGGGGGATAAGATCCTACCCCAATTTTTCTTATGTTCTGTTTCATTGTTCTTATCAGAAGCTACGTGCATTCCCGCATACAATCTATTATTTGAACTCGGAAAGAAGTTTCTTTACTGATTCCGCCTTGCTTCTCTCCGCAAAAACTATTATGAACCTATGCTCAAGAGATTCCTTTAGTGTTCGTACCAAGGGCGATATTTCCGTTACGCTTTCAAGTCTATCCTTTATCAAAACCTGAAGATTTGACTTTATCCTTTCGGGGCCAGAAAAGTCAAGTGGAGGAATCACGTCAATCGCATAATCAGAAGGATCGAGTTTCGCGGACTCGACGGCAAAGGCTATCTTTTTGAGATCTTCTTCGTTATACTTCACCTTCAAGACAGGTTTTAATAGCTCCCTCGATATTATTTTTCTAAAGGATGAAGAATTTTCTCCATTTGCCAGCAACCAGAAAAGATCGTAATCCGTCATGCTGAATGGATTCCTAAAGTCCTGTTGCTGTTTCAGCACTAGATTTTTGACCATGTATTGAGCAATCCTTGATGTCTTGTGAAAATAGACCGATCCGTACATTAATATTCGTGCTATGAGGATCGATTCAAGGGTTGGTAGTCCTTTTTCTTCTATTGCCAGATCATTATCATGGATCTCTGCCACATTCAGGATTCTCTTGTAATCTATGTTCCCTATAGGAACACCACAGTTGAGGGAATCTCTTCTGAGATAATCAAGTTCATCGACATCTATGGGGCCGCTTATAATCCTGGAAATAAGTTTATACCTGTGGCTTTTCCTGGAAATTACATCTGCAACATCGTTAGGGCGTAATCCCATTTCTTCGAGCGCTAATGGTATTGTACTCTCTTCAAATTCATTCTTTCCTTCTATGATCGAAACTCCAGCATCAACATGGTCTAAGCTGGTTATCGTCTCGAAAACATCTTCGAGTCCGTGGCTCAATGGTGGATGACCCACATCATGCAATAAGGCAGCAGCCATAAGAAGATCTTTATCGTCTATGTGAAGAGTATCAGCAAACATCTCACTCAGAAACATTGTTCCGATTGAATGTTCAAACCTTGTGTGGTTTGCACCTGGAAAAACCATATAGCACATACCGAGTTGCTTTACATATCTTAGCCTCTGAAATTCTGGTGAATCGATCAATTTTTGAAACTCCGAGCTTATTTTTATTGGGCCGTTTAAAGGGTCCTGAATTATTTTGTAACTTCTGTCAGACAACTAATATCGATAACGAATATCCGCAAGGTTTATAATTATAATCTGGGTAGGTAGAAGAAATTGAATACCGGACACGTTTGGATCGGTCTTGGCGTCCTGTCAGGTGCTCCCTAGTTCCTCTCGATCCCGCACTCCCTTAGCATCAAGAGTGCAGAGTACCGCTGCTCCCTTCCGGTCCTTGCGGATTCCTCTGTCAAATCGCATACCCAGATTCCTTCGATTCTGGATATGTGAACCTCCGATCCAAAGGAACAGAACTTCAGCGATTCCCTAAGGCCTGGCAGAAACCAAGTAGGCCTCTCCAAACTGTCGCCCTCGCATGTAGACTTCGAGTAACAGGAAGTGCCTGGCTTCCCGGCCAAGTCCGGCTCCATGTTATGCTTAACTTACTATAAAATGTTTGAGCTTTGCTATTGAAATTAAAAAAATTGTTCATTTCTCGTCTGTTAACGCCATTCACGAAAGTTGTTCATATGTTTCTTCCACGCTCTTCATTATCGTTTTTTCTGGGCTGCTCTCTTTGGCTATGAGATATGCTGCCCCCATACCAACGCCTTCCTTTACGTGGCCTTCTTCAAATTTCTTAAAACCATCTTCTTTGGACAAGTGAAAATCCAAATTCGATTCTATCAGGTTATCCCCACAGAGAGTTTTCATAGTTTTCCTCTGATCTTCCATTATCCATCGAGTCGTGATTACCGATCTCCTGCTATTTGAGCCTGATATCATCTTGTCCAGATAGTATACTGTTGCCATCTGCGTTCCACCGGAAAAATATATCCAGTGATCCTTTAATGCGGCACTGATCCCTAATGAGAGAGCCATCATATAGTCTCCATAGAATTTTACGGAATCCAGGAAACTTGGTGGGGAAAGTGGCCTCATTCCCAGGGTGTCTTTCACGATCTGTTCCTTTAATTCATCTGGGTTAACTCGGAAAGTAGTGCTTGTTTTTAAGTCCAGCCCAAGTGATCGCAGTGTAAGCAAGGCCGTGGTAGTACCTCCCGGAACACTTTCTGCCAGGAATACGGAATCAAACCTTCTGAGAATGGAGCTCCCGATATAGTAACCGCTGTTGACAGCCATATCAAAAAAAGGGGCTCCAATTGTAATCCTTGGATCTTCTGCTGAATTTAGGCCAGTTTCTATAAACGGTACATTAGGCTTAATGGCCATCCCAGCATTCACAACGATTACAGGTATATCCACAAGCTGCAGGCATCCCCGGGTGACGATAGCTGGTGTTGGAATGCCATCCGGAGTCATGGGCGGCTCTCTCATCGTCACGGATTTCCCATTCAGGAGAATTTCTGAATCTACAGCTGGTGTCATGAAGGTCAGTTCGGGCGAAGCTCCAGCCGCAGTTAAGCCAGGAATTAGTGAAAGTTTCGTGTTCCCTGCAAGAAGCACGAATGCTGAATTCTCTAGCCTCAACTTATTACTCATACCACTGTCATCTCATAAAAATATATAAAGGAAAATAAGTATTGGTACTGTTATAACTAGGGTAAAAACTGCTGAAGTAAGCGAATGAAGTTTTAGTGCTGTTCGGACATCCTCTACATCTGGGTATCGGAAATCATCATTCAAGATATACTCTCCTTTCTTCTCTAATCTCACGCCGATTATATTCGAAAATGCCCCCATAGGCCATCCCGCGTTCCTACTTGCGGTTTTTCTGGAAACTGTAAAGAGTTGCAACGATCTTGGCCTTAATCCGAGAATGTATGCAGAAATATAGGATATGTGAGCTGTTAACCTAGATGGTACGTAATTTAACAATGTATCCAGGTGGGCAGCGAACCTTCCAAACAGCTTGTTTTTATCATCATTGTATCCAATCTCGGAGTCGAACGTGTTTGCAACCCTATAGAAGAATGATCCCGGTAAGAAGAAGAATGAGAAATAAAACAATGGGCCGGTGAAACCATCTACCAACCCCTCTGAAATTGTCTCAATGGCCGCTGAACAAATGAGCTCTCTGGGAAGTCCGGCAGTTTCCCGCCTAACGGTTCTGGAAAGAAATAATCTAGCTTTTTCTAGGTCATTTTTTTCAATTGAAGAAATTATGGGCTCAATGTGATCTCTCATGCTTCTGAACGCAAATGAACTCTTCAGGAAGAATACTGATACAATAATATATATGATTGTTATATAAAATAACTTACAATTAATTATTACCATCGCACCGACAAATAATATCTCGACAAATACCACAAGAAGAGTACCAGATAACAGTTTGTTCCGTGATTTTCGAAAATGAGGTTCAAGAGATTCTATTAGTTTTCCTGTCCAGACAACTGGGTGGATCTTTTCTGGGAATTCACCTATGACAACATCTAGAATCAATGCCCCTATAAGTATGATGATCTGATCTAAAAAGAAATTAATGTGAAGGTTGATCATTCACGACCACTTATCTTCTGCATGCGCTTTCCAATTATCTCCTGGATTGCGTCAATTAGAGCCTTATTCTTATCTCTTGTTTTAACGGAGAATCTCAGGGCTATTCTTCTTTCGTATGGAATCCTGACTTCTTTTACAAGGATCCTATTTCCCATCAACTCGGAGGCTAAATAATGGGCGTTAATATTCTTCGGTGGAATAGTGCAAAAGAAATTAGCCTTTGGATGCGAAATGATTTTAAATCCTATAGAAGTCAGTTTGTTTGCTGTAAATTTTCTCTCTTTCTCGACTAAAGAGGGAAGTTTCTTAAACGCATTATAATCAACGCTGTTTACCAGGTCGAGAGCATACTGTCCAACAGTCCATGGTTCCATCAGTTTTTCTATTCTCATTAGTATCTCTCTGCTGGAAAGCAGATAACCTAGTCTTATAGACGCGAATCCGAAGAGTTTTGTGAGTGAACGGCCAAATATCACATCTCCATAATCTGTAATCATTCGCCCTTGAAATGACGGGCTCTGGAAATTAACAAAATCTATGAAAGCTTCGTCAATGAATGTCAAAGCGTGCTTTTTGTGATCGAGATCAATGATCGCCTCCAGGTCATTTTCAGAAACAAGATCACCAACTGGGTTTGATGGGTTTGTTATGAATAATAGATCATAATTTATTCCGTTGAGTGTTGAAAGTAAATTTTCCATGGAATTTTCTCTGCTCCACGAGGTCTCATACACCCTGGAATGGTTGATAAGTGCGCTTTTCTTGTGCTCTGAAAACGTGGGTTGAACAATTGCCACTTTACTTCCATAAAAGAGCTGATTTATTCGGTATATCAGATAAGTAAGGCCTGGTCCAAGAAGTATCTTCTTCGGATCTAAATGAACGTAGTCTGCCAACGGTTTTAGATAATTTCTCGTATCGGTATCCGGATAAGATCGCAGTGATTCATTGTTCTTAAGAAATCCAGATAAGTCGATTTTCGTAAATTCATTCAAATTTGAGCTAAAATCTAAGACCTCAGATGGCTTACAGTGGTTTTTCTTTGCGAATTCCCAGATGTTTCCTCCATGTCCCTCGAAGTTGCCTTTCAACGAATGTAGATATATACCATGACTTAAAGTCTACTTCAATTATAGAAAGTATGTTTAACTTCATAGATATTAACGTAAATATCGGTATCACATGTTCAATATCAAAAAATTCAAATGTGCCCTTTCCTTCTTTACAATTATACCTTCAAGATGTGATGATATAACCAGTGGCTATTCCGGATATGTTTCATTGGTTGGCGCGATCATCGGCCTAATATCCGGAACCGCGTTCTATTTTCTTTCTTTTTATGTTAATGTTATTCTTGCTGCAGCAATTTCGCTATCCCTTATACTCTTGCTTTCCGGCTTTAATCATCTTGATGCTGTTCTTGATACAGGCGATGCGATACTCGTTCGTGGTCCATTTTCGAGAAGGTTGGAGGTTTTAAAAGACCATTTTCTTGGTGCAGGTGGTTTCGGCTTTGCCTTTGTGATTTATGTCGTCACTTTCTCCTCCATGGCCTCTCTCATCCCACTAGAAGGCATGATCACAATATTACTTTCCGAGATTATTGCAAAAGATTCATACATTTTAAATTCGTTAAAAACGAAGGGCCTGGTCCCTGGAGGTATGTTTTCACAATTCAAGATTTCGGTTCAGCAAAATTGGAGATTGCAGATTCTGGCCAATTTTTTCCTTTTTATAGTACTTGCCGTGATTTTCCTGCCATCCCTTTTAATTGCCGGAATACTAGCTTTGACAGCGCAATACTTAATAAAAACAAGGATTGAACGCTCATTTGGAGGAATTAATGGTGACGTTCTGGGATTTTTGGGGGAGATAACCAGAGCGTTTTTTATTTTCATAGCCGTAATTCTCCTCCTCTTTGAGCCGTTACACTTCATTCCACTGACGCTTTTGTTCTCTCACCTTTAGACGGCGTCCGATTTTATAATTCGTTCATTGATAATCTATGTCTGCATTTCTGGTTTCATAACCTCTAAAGTACCATAATGAAGCCGCGCCAAGTCCAAGGATCCAAAGTAGCATATTTATGAGGACAAAGTCAAAGACTCCAACATTGAAATAAGATGTAAGAAACACAAATATCTCATAAACAGTAATCGGAGCAATACGCATAACCCCAATATATGTAGCGCGTAATCTTGTCGGAACGGTTTCCGGTTCGAGAGTGGTTCTAGCAGACCACGCAAACTCGCTGAACGCGAGGTTTATAAACAGCAAAGGATAGAATATAGCTACATTGGTCAGGGAACGGTAGAAAACCAATATGATCCCTATGGAGATAACGCCACCGATAAATGAATATAGAAGATAATTCTTGCGAGGGAATCTCCCAATGATGAACATTGCTGCAACGCCAGCAATGGATGCCCCAACATTGGAAACAAATATGATTTGCGCAATTAGGTTTGGGAAAACGACGGGACCGACGATATAAGACATAAGCCCATCTGTGGCATACTGGGAGACCCCAACAACAGCCATTATGATAATGGCGAATGATATCATGGGTTTGACAAGGATTTCTTTATCGTTCTTGTAATTGAGCTTCTTCTTCTCGTTCTCGGCTTCCTTTTTTCTGCCCTTAACGTTCAGCCAGCGATATGACTCTGGCAGTGAGAGTCTGGAGTAAACCAAGATTATGATCAAAGCTATACTCGATACCAGTAAGAAAAACCTGAACGTCAGATCGGAGAGGAAAGATAAAGGACCGAATAGCGAAACCAGGAAGGAATGAAGTTGAGTGCTAAAGAAACTCTCATATATCATGAGGCCAGAGATAAAAGCGCTACCTATATTGCTGAAGTTGGCGACGAGTGTCAATTGCTTGGCTCGCTCGACTGCCGGGAAATCCTCCGCAACGAGAGAGAGACTAGGCGGTTCTTCACCACCAACTCCGAATTGGGAAAGAGCTAATCCAGGAAGCAGAACAAAGAAATTTGTGGCTAGAACAACTATGATTATGCCAAGGGCGTATGCTATCATAGTTACAATAAATACTTTCTTACGACCTATCCTATCGGCGATAAAACCCATCAATACGTTTCCAAAAACGAGAAATGCAGGCCCTGTAACAAGTATTGAAGTTTTAACGGGAATGGATTCATGAACAAGAAATGGGAAATTCAGAGACAGTGGACCGATAGTTGCGATCAATCCCCACATAAAGAAACTTGCAGTTACAGAAATCAGGAGAAATTTCTGGTAACTCGTGTGCATTAGAGTATCATCCCATTCTCAGTCAGAAGTAAAAAACCCCAATAGCATACATTTCTGTTTACTATTCTTAAACAACGATCAATCATTCTATTCCCTCCGCCAGCATTATCTGGATCAGGTTCACAGGGTCGACCTTATGGTCCTCTCAGCCTCTTTTCGAAGCTCCCCAATCTGATAAAAGTTAATTGCAAATCTATATTAAAACATGATCACTTTATCTTAACGATGGGAAGTACTGAAAAAGAGAAAGTAGCCGTTTCAATAATCATGGCTGGAGGAAGGGGTGAGCGCTTTGGAAGGAGCGACAAATATCTATCATTAATTGGAGGCATACCAATATTATACCGCACATTCAAAACAGCAGGTACTTTCAGCAACAAGGTTTTAATATGCACGAAAAAGGAATCGAGAAGTACAATAAACTACTGCGAAGAGATGAAAATCGATTATATCCTTGAAGAGGAGGAAGATTACATCAAAGCGATAAGGTACGCCTTATGCAAGCTTGATATTTTCCCTGCGATGGTAATCTCCGGAGATATTTTTGTTTTCAATGTAACGCATCTCACGGATCTTATAATTTTTGCAGAATCAAGCAAAGCTGAGGTGATAACCCTTCTTCAGCGTGGTAGGCCTGTAGGGATAAGTGTTTTCAAGAGATGCCCGGAGAAAGATGAAGAATTGACTAATGAAAGCTTTAATGTCAATGCCGATTTTTGCGTAAATGTCAACACGTTAAGGGATTATGAAATCGCGTTGGAACTTTACTCTTCAAAATCAGATTCCATATGAAAATCTAAGTTTATAATATATTGACTATTTCTTAGCTTGATGGTAGAGAAGGACACCGTAAAAGCAAGTATGGCACTAAAGAGAGAAATAAAATATGTAGACATTTCTGTTCTGGCAATAACATTTTCTAAAATAATAAATGCGAAGATAAGGATTGAGAGCGAGGGAATAATTATGCGTATGTTATGTCGTGTTCTTAAAAACACTTTTATTAGTGCGGCATTCGTAAATGAATGAATTATTATGAAGGCAACGCCCATGGTGAGTGAGACGGCAGCAAATATTTCGTAAGAATTGTTGGTAAAGAAAGCAACCATCGATATCACTATCCCAGAAAATAATATTATAGAGAAGGATATGCTTTTTATCCGATTTTGGTACATTCTTTTTCCAAAAACGAAATCATAATTCGCTTTAAGCAACGCATGTTTAAGGGCGTTCATATATCCAACACCAAGCGTAACGGATCCGTTCAATACGATCAAAAGCCCTATGTATTCAAGGATTTTACCATAGGGTCTGCTGAAGTATTCCATAATGCTTAGCGGAGACGAAACGTACTGATTAAGCAATTTTTCAGGTAAAAACAGACCGATCCCAATTGAAACGATCGTCATTGCGCATGCGAGCAGAACATAGCTCAATATAACTGCAAGGTGGGTATTCCTGCGCCAATTCCCCATGCTCTCAGAAATAAATATTGACGAACCTATTCCTGATAGTGCAAGTAAGGTGAATGGTAATGCCTTGAAAGTGGAAATTATGTTAATGGAATAATTTGGAAGATGGAATGAGCCCCTTGTAAACAGGGAAAAGGCAACAAAGACCATGAATGCTATTTCTATTACTGTCGATGCTACGATGTATTTCATCGTTATTCTTGATTCACTGAAACCAATAGTTAAAATAAATAGCATTAACAGCGCAATGATGAAAACTAGCAGAAAAGTATGACTCAAAAAATCCGAATCAAGGAAGAAAATGTCCATGATTGCAACCGCAGGTAAAGCCATGGCCGCATACGAAATGTACATTAATGAAACAAATATACCACTTCTCTTTCCCAACTCTTTCCCAACATAGCTGTAGTAACCTCCGTTCGACTTTATATGTTTAGAAAAGAATACTGTTGAGTAGATAACAGACAAACCCAAAATTGAACCTAGTATGATGGAAAAAAGCCGTACCTCCCTGTAAGGATTATGATTATTGGAAACAGTGCCATTATGTTTATTATTGGACCTGAAGAGGAGAGGCTTTGCATTGTTCCTTGCAGCAAGCCTAACTCTTTCACGCTATTATGATTTTTTAGATGGAAGCGCATATATTGTTTATCCTTCAAAACCAGCAAGAAAAATCTTATATATTAAGTTAACTTTACAGAATTCAAGTACACTTAACAAGGAGTAAACAGATATTTATGAAAACCATAAAAATAATAATTACAGTGGTGGTAGTGGCCATTGTTGTTGTCGCCGGCGCCTTGGCGTATGAGCATTTTTCTCGGACTCCAAACGATGCTGCACAGAACACACTTACCCCAGTAACAAGCATCAATCTGGTAAATAATGGCAGTACAACAAAGATAAATTTGAGCGCAGCAAACAGTTTTGTTTATGCAAAGGACACGAATAACGGCGTGTTTACTATCCATGGATCACTTTCAAGGATCGTATCTCTAATACCATCTGTCACAGTCACGCTGTACGCACTAGGCTCTTATCAAAAGGATGTAAAAGGGGTAGATCAATACAGCACGTACCCAAATCCGTCAAATTATGATATCCCGGTTCTCACCATAGGTGTTTCGTCTCTTCCGATAGAAGCAATCGTGAATCTTTCACCGGACGCGATAATGACCACCACGGGATACTTTACAACACAGGAGATCAGCAAAGTCGTAAACGTGTTGAACATACCATACTTTGTTTTTAACCCTGAATCCGTTCCCCAGATTGAAAATGCAAATACAATCCTTGGAGAACTCACGGGCACAGCGCATAATGCAACGATAATAAATGCATGGATGGAAAAGAATCTACAGAAACTGGGTAACTTGACAAAGAAGATCACAAATGAAACCTCAATATTCTACGATCTTGGGCATGGCAGTTCAGGAATATACACTGCGGGAAATGGTACGTTTATCAACGAAATGTTTCAGCTCGATCACATTAAAAACATCATTAATGCAACCGGTTATCCAGAGGTTTCAAGGGAAACTGTTTACAACGGGACCCCGGGATTCGTATTAATCGATGAATACGTTAACCAGAGCAGATTTCTAAAGGATTTCCCTAACCTAACGGCGGTCAAGGATAAGAATTATACTACGGTTCTAAACGATTCATTCATAGATGAGCCGACATTCAGAACGATCTATGCTTTGTTCTGGATTGGAAGCGTTGTCTATCCGAACTACATCAACATAACCGACATTACTGGTTTCAACAATTACACGCACTTCGATCTCTCACCTGCCCCTCATGTGGGAATATATGGATGATGTCGTCCAATGAAATTTAATTTGAAATACGGGACTCGTCCCTTCAAAGCTGCAGTAATTGTAATAATCTTATTCATGTCTATAATACTCTCCCTTTTTCTCGGACCAGTCAGAATTCCACCGCTTGTCGTTACGCGAATATTCTTCAGTCAGATCCCCTTCGTGGGAAATTTTGCACACTGGGGCTTCACAGGTGTAGAATATGACATAGTTGTTCTTGTTAGGGAACCGGTGATTCTTGGCGCCGTGATTGTGGGAGCAGCACTTGCAATGGGAGGATCCTCTGTTCAGAGTGTGTTTCGAAACCCTATAACCGAACCTTATATAATTGGCATTTCAAGCGGCGCAACCCTCGGAGCAGTGTTTGCACTTTCTACCCAGGTCATGTGGTTTGGAGCTTACACTTTGCAGGTACTTGCCTTCTCCTTCTCGATTGTAGTCATGCTTGTTATCTATTCTATTTCGTTTCGCTCGGGCAAGGTACCGCCAATGTACTTTCTTCTTTCAGGTATCGCTATTTCGCTCTTCCTCTCCGCTATTGTCGGTCTTATGTTATTTTCAAACAAGAGACTCGAATCTGAGGCATTTGCATGGCTACTTGGATCTCTCAGTGGTGTAACATGGGCAGAGGACGCCATAGTTTTTGTGATCGTCTTAATCTCTGGCATAGTTCTTACATCGTTTTCCAAGGACATGGACGCGTTACAAATGGGTGAACATCATGCACAATCGATCGGGGTGAACGTGGAGCGAGCAAAGCTCATTTCACTTTTGGTTACAACACTCGGAGTCTCTGCAGCTGTGTCAATCAGTGGCCTTATTGGTTTTGTAGGCCTTCTTATGCCTCATGTGAGCCGAATGCTGTTTGGCGGGTCAAACAGAATAGTCATTCCGACATCGGCTGTACTTGGGGCCATATTTCTTCTGCTTGCAAATGATGTTGCAAGAGATTCTTTAAGTTACACGGAGATACCCGTGGGTATTATTACAGGTCTTGTCGGAGTACCGTTTTTTATGTATCTCTTAAGAAGGATCTCGAGGGGTGGATATGTCACTTGAATTGGACGAGGTGAACTTTAGAAGGGGCGGTTTCTCTCTGAAGAACATCGACATTACGGTAAATGAGCATACGGTCCTGGGTATAGGCGGGCAAAATGGATCGGGAAAAACAACGCTTGTAAGGGTAATGTATGGATTCCTGCATAGGGATAGTGGAACAATAAGACTTGATGGAAAGGTTCTGGAAGATTACAAGATGATTGATCGAGCAAGGAAAATTTCAGTGGTAAACCAGGAAATATCGGAGCCCTTCAATTTTACGGTAGAAGACGTTATATCGCTCTCCGGATACAGCTCCGAGGAGAAAAGGAACATCGATGACGCTTTGGATCTGTGTGGAATAGGGTACCTTAGGCATAGAAGTTTTTCCGAGATAAGTGGAGGAGAAAAGCGACTGGTGATCATCGCGGCTGCCGTTTATCAGAATTCTAAATTTGTTATAATGGATGAGCCCACGGCATTCCTGGATATCGACAAGGAGCTAAGAGTTATGAAAATTATTAGATCTCTTAAAAATGCTGGCAAGACCGTGGTTTTAGTGATGCACGACATAAATCTTCTCTATAACCTGTGCGACGAGGTTGTATTCATAAAGAATGGATCAATGGTCGCTTCTGGAAGTACAGAAGATACTATGACCGTTGAAAATCTATTAAAGACATTCGATGTCAAATTCAAGATTTATGACAACGGGACTCCATACAAATTTATTCCAGATGACGAAATGGATAGCGCTAGGATGAGAAGGTTTTCATAACTGCTGCAACTTTGTGGTTAAATACTGCAATTGCATTTTCCCCTGTTGTCCTTAAAGTATTTTCGCGATACTCCATTAGATTCAACGCTGGTGTCAGTAGTTTCAGGCGCGATAATGTTGTACATAGCTACATATTCGATATTTATTCTGAAGAAATTAGACATAACTGTTATTTCGGAACTTGTGGAGGTATGGGCAGGCTTGGCATGGGGCATCCTAATAGTTCTCTTAGGTATCATGCTTTATTTTGATAGGCCGCATCATATCGCATACGGCATTGGAATCATGGTCTTTTCTATAGCAAGCATTTATGGCACGAATGGTGGCGAACTGATTGGCCTTGTATTAGGGTTTATAGCTGGAATAATGGCTATAGAATGGAAGCCGAAGAAGGTCAAGACCGGGGTATCAAATACCACAGAGGTCAAGTAATTACGTTTCCCTCCTGCAACGCATAAAGTTGTGTAAAGCCTAATGGATTAAATGGTCATCAGTGTATTTCTTGTATTTGTGCGACACATTCCCCTGCTTCTTTCACTAGGTTTTTGATTGTTTCATTTACACGCCTGCGATTCCCGTCTATAAGAAGTCTTATCTTATCCCGTCTCTTCTTGTCGATCACGATAGATGATTTTACTTCAGAGCTTGGTATCTGTTCATTGTTTGCAATTCTTTTTCCAGCCTCGCTGTAACTATCACGCCATGCATTTCCCGATAATACTTTCTCTGCAGCAAAATTTGTGGCATATGTGGAATTCCGGATAGCTTGACCTGACTGCTCTTTGTTAAAAGAAATTTTTGAAAACATGTCTGATAGCGCAACAATGATCTCTTCCATTTTCAGTATGGAATCTATTGTGAGTTTCTTACCTATTTGAAATTCCCTGTGATAGCCGCTCAATTTATTGATTGTATTCGAAGCAACCGCCGCGAGATTCCCTGCAAACGTTGAGGCATACCCCTGGACAATCTCGAGGAAGTCGGGGTTAGTCTTATTGGGCATAAGGGAACTCCCTGTGACATAATCTGGAGGAAGCGTAAAAATTCCAGATTCCTCCGAACTGAGAAATATAAGATCCTGGCTTATACGAGAGATGTCAAGCATCATCGAAGAAAGAGCGGCCAGGATGCTAAAGTCGTCTATAGGCCTACGTGAAGCAAGAAAAAGTGGGTTTGAGACTGAACTATCGAAACCAAGCGATTTGGCCAGAGTAATCCAATCTATGTCAAGGAGATTTCCAAAACCGGAGCCATAGCCCAGAGGGGACAATGATAGATCTTTGAGCAATCCCTGGAATTCATAGATCTTACTCTCCATTACAGACGCAATGAAATCTGCATATGTCTTAATCGAGACAGGCATTGCCTGTCTATAATGTGTATATCCCGGAAGCGTTCCATCGTACTTATTTTCCATATATTTCACTGAGCAGATTAGGCTGTAAAGTTTCTCCTGAATTGAAATTATGTGGTCTCTATAAAACATTCTAAGGTCAGAATGTATTTCCTCATTCCTTGACAGTAACAGTCTTAAATCATCTGCGTCTTCACCGATTTTCTTATCTACAATGTCTTGGATAAATGAATGAACGTCCTCATAATCCGCAGGTATGGAATCGTATTTTCCTCTTATTCCGAGCAGGCAATCAATAATCGCACGAGATTTTTTTCTCTCTATTTTCCTTTCTTTGAAAAGCTCTACTTGGAAAGCAAGGAGCGTAAGGATCTCGTAATCTATAAGGTAACTGTCCGTGTCTAGGTCATCTTCAGACATTATCCTGTTCGGTTCTATTCCAGCCTTAAAGGCTTTCCCGCCCTGCCACAATTTTCTGTTCACGCTTCTTCCTCTATTGCTCTTAACTTGCGAGAATATCCATTTCTCACATTTGATGAAAGAATTGTCTGCATCCCAAAGATCTTTATGAATCCTGCAGCAGATCCTTGATCGAATGTTTGCCCCCTTCCGTATGTTGATAGGGAATAATTGTACAGAGAGTTGGAACTTTCGACGCTTGTCGCGATGCAATTACCTTTGTAGAATTTGAGCGTGACTTCGCCGGATAGGAATTCGTTCATGCTCTTTTCGGTTTTATTCAGATGATTCATTACAGGATCGTGCCAGAGGCCGACGTAAGCATTGTTTGCCCATAGGTCATCTATAAATTTCTTCAGCTTAAGTTCCTTTTCGTTCAATGTTAAAGATTCCAATTTTTTACGCGCTTCCAGAATGCTAAGTGCTGCTGGGCATTCATAGAATTCTCTGCTTTTTATCCCGGTGACACGGTTTTCTATATGGTCTATTGCGCCATAGCCGTTTTCTCCTGCTATTTTTGTTAATTTATTCACAATAGTCATCAAAGGAAGACGCTGTCCATTCAATTTAATGGGAAGTCCTTTCTCAAAACCAATTTTTACTTCAGTTTTTGTATCTTTGCATTTCCAAGGCGGTGTTACATAGAAATACGCATCTTCCGGAGGTTCCACCGCCGGATCCTCAAGAACAGAACCTTCCACCGACCTTCCCCAAAGATTCTCGTCCACAGAGTATTTTCCGCCTACTGGGACTGGTATTCCGTGCTCCTTTGCATATTCTATCTCATCGTCCCTGTTCATGTTCCATTCTCTCACGGGGGCCAGGACATCCATCGAGGGGTCCAGTGCACGTATTGAAGTCTCAAATCGTACCTGATCATTTCCTTTTCCAGTGCATCCATGTGCAATGGAGGTGCAATCGTAATCATGGGCAACCTCTACAGCTTTTTCTGCCATCAGCGGCCTTGCTATACTTGTTGAAAGTGGGTAGGACCCTTCGTAAAGCCCATCTGATAAAATGGATTTAGATACATATCCATTTACGAATTCATGTTTTACATCCATGGTTATTGTATCGAGAGCCCCTATATTTCTTGCTTTATCCGCAACAGAATCAAGATTAAGTTCCCTTTGGCCAACGTCCAGAGTCAAAGCAACAACATCGTAACCTAACTTCTCGTTTAGCCATTTTAGCATTACTGAGGTATCAAGTCCTCCCGAATATAAGAGCAATACTTTCTTGTTCACGTTGGCGAAAGGGTCATTGAGTACTTTATATTTTTTGACAATGTTAACAAAATCATACGTATTTTATTAAAAAATGAGATTAAGTTACAATAATATATAGTACAATTAATGCTCTTACCCGAACTGATTTTACAATTTTTTGTGAAAACTTAATCTATGACCTAGAGGTTAAGGGTAGCTAAGTAGGAGTGGCGATCCGAGTTGACGCTAATCTTTTCCGTTGAATCTGGGAAGGATTGGAATCCCGTAATAGGATGCCAGGACTATTGAGAAAGGCTCTAGGATGACTTACGCTCGAAAGAGTGAGGAAAGTCCCCTCTCCTTGGTGGAATCCAATGCGTGCAAGCGCATATCTCGAAAGGGATTCGAAAAGGGAAAAGAAAAAAACGGGTCCGGGTAAAGTATGATTTCGGTGGAATGACGTTTCCCGGAATACCGATGGAAACCCTTCATGGATGGAGAAAGTCTAAACAGACTCGCTTAGGCCACCGACAGGGTCGGGTAAGACGGCTCAGAAATGGGCGAAGTTGAATGTCATCGGCCGGAAACGGTTAACAGAAAGGGGCTTACTCAGAGCATTTCTCATGGCCTTAACATTCCATCGCATTATTCGGAAATCACGAATAGTTTATTTTGAAATATCAACTTGGATTAAGGGAATCCAATTCAATAAGGGCATTTGTGACAATTTTTATACTGTTTTCCAGATCCTTAATTGAAATAACTTCGTTATCTGAATGAGAAAGTGATGGATCGCCCGGGCCATAAGTTACGGTCTCGACATTAATTTCATTCCCTGCTATGTTCATGTCTCCCGAACCACTCTTAAACAACAGTGAAGGATTGTTTCCGCTAAATTTAGCCACTCCTGCCTGAAAGCTTTTAACCAGGTTGCCCCTGATATTTGAAACATACGGCTTAACGGAGCTAATGGCCTTTAATTTTACGTCACATTTGTCAGATTCTGAGTTGACAAGTCCCCTTAGTTCGCCCATTACTCCCCCTTCTGTTTTCGAGGGCGGGTATCTTAAATCTATTAGACTCCTGGCATAATATGCTGTTACGTTATGTGCCTTTTTTGACGTCATGCCTGTTAAGCTGACAGATACTTCTCTGAAACTTTCCCCTTTTCCATAATACCTTTCTACCTTCCGGAAAATATCCACACTTTTCTCTATAGCATTTGCTCCCTGCCATGGTGCACTGGCATGATGCGGTAATGTGGAAACTACCATCTCCAGGAGAATCCTTCCCTTATAGCCGACTGTCAGATCCACCGTATTGCTAGGCTCTCCAAATATCGCATAATTTGGATGGGGATTATTCTTGATGACCTCCCTGATACCCTTGCTCTCTCCCTCTTCTCCTACTGCAGACACAAACGTGATTGCTAGCTTTGCACCCATCCTCTTTGCCTCACTTGCTCCGACCATCAGAGCCAGAAGAGAGGCCTTTGCATCGACTGCTCCCCGCCCAGTGAATAAACCGTTCCTGAAAGTTACAGGTCTTTTCCCTGGAACCGTGTCCATGTGTCCGCAGAGCAGAACCTTTGCTCCATTGCCGATGAAGGAACCCAACACGTTTCCAGCACGATCCAGGTGGACGTTTTCATAACCCAAACTCCTGAGCTGACTCTCCACGACTCCTGCTATCTTATCTTCTCTGCCGGTTGGTGAGTAGGTTCTCAGCAGTTCCAGGAAATAATCCGTGACTATGTTGTCCATTCGCCATCATGTATTGTGAAATCCACTATCTCTCCCGCAATATCTACGCCGGTTACCCTAGCTGTGTTCTTGAATTCAGTAGTTCCATTTATTTCGTGTACGAGATAGCCCTTATCCGATTCCATCATGTCGACACCGAAAATACCTCTTCCAATGCTATCTGTAGAATTAAGGGCTATTTTCTCTATCTCGTTCGTAATTTCAAGTTTTTCTGCCCTTCCACCTATCGCCGTGTTTGTTTTCCATTTTCCATCTTGAGAATACCTGTATATGCCGCATAAAACCCTATCTCCAACAACGAAAACTCTCATATCTCTTGGCGGTCTTTCAACAAATTCTTGAAGATAATAGATGGAATTTATGGGATGCATGTATTCCCTGTCCTCGAACACAGCTTCCGCGGCATCTCTGTCATTTAGAAGAGCGATCATTCTACCCCAGCTTCCAACTACTGGCTTCAAAACAGCTTTCCCATGAAATTTATTCGTGAAAATGCTCATGGCACTTTCTATCGACGTCGCAGCTGCAGTGCTGGGTGTTGGTACATTGTTTTTCACAAGTGCAAGTGAAGTAAGCATTTTATCCCCGGTGATCAGCATCGCTTGCAGGTTGTTAACGACAAATTTCCCTTTTGCTTCAAGAAATGCGGTTGTATGCAATCCACGATAATAGCTGACACTCCTTTGGATATATAATTCTGGTTCTGTAACTTTTGAATCAAAATCCATCTCCATTTTTCTGGTATCTATCATTACTGCTTCGTGCCCTTTTCGTGCAATCGCCTCTGCTATCGCTTTTTCCTCCCATCGTACAACGTCATGTAAAACGCCGATCCTCAATGAGCAGCACCCGTTCCGTTTTCAAATTCATTTATCGATGAAGTGATTCTATTCACAGCAATGTCTATTTCACTATCAGAAATGATATATGGGGGCAACAACCGGATAATTGATATTCCGGAGTATAGTGGTATAACGCCATTTTGTATCATATTCATTAGAACCGGAATAAATTTTACTCTGAGGCTTATCGCCTGCATCATCCCGATGCCACGCACCTCCCTGACAATTTTGGAATCAGAAAGACTCTGAGATAACCTGGAAATCATGTATTTTCCCTTTCTTGTTACCTCACTCAATAATTCCTTACTCAATTGGTTAAGAACTTCAATTCCAGCCGCGCATGCCAATGGATTTCCACCCAGAGTCGAAGACATTTCTCCAAGTGTCAAAGAGTTCATGATTTCTTCTTCTCCTGCGGCTATTCCCATCGGAATACCGCCCCCTATACCTTTACCGATGGTCATTATGTCTGGCTCAACTCCAGACCATTGATGAGCCCACATCTTTCCGGTCCTGCCAAGACCGGATTGGATCTCATCAGCGATGAGCAAGATCCCGTGCTCTTCCGTGATTTCTCTTAATTCTTTCAAATACTCGCTTCCTGGAAGAATTATACCCCCTTCTCCCTGTACCGGTTCAACAAAGACAGCAGCTATCTCATTTAGATTGGGCAATTCTCTTATAGCGTTAGCGTCTCCATAGTCAACGAATTGGACGCCTTTGTATATGACATCTCTGAACGAACGAGTGTACTTCTCTGAGTGCGTTATGGCAAGTGATCCAAGGGTCTTGCCATGATATCCGTTCTTCATGCTGACCAAAAGCTTCCTTCCCGTAAATTTTATGGCTGCCTTCATTGATGCCTCAATAGCCTCAGTTCCGCTATTTCCAAGATAAAAGCTTGTTATATTTTTTGGCACGACTGAGGATAACTTTTCAAGAAAGTCTGCACGTGTTTCATTGTAAAGAGAGGAATGCAATATTGAAACTGTGTTAAATTGTTCCATGATCGCATTCATTATCCTATGGTTATTGTATCCAAGGATGGCAACACCGTATCCACTTGAAAGGTCCACGTAATCCTTGCCATTTACGTCCCATATAATTGAACCTGATGCCCTGGATGCAACGACAGGAAGTTTTTGGTAAGTCTTTGCTTCATGTTCTATCTCCAGGTCCATGATGTTTTGTGCTGTTATCATTTTAGTATCACTGTTCTCCTCTTTCCGTTGAGAGCGTTTTGTAAAGGTTTATCAATATACCCATTTGATATGACTATCTCCTTGACACCTCCACTTAGGGCTTGCGTTGCAAATATCAATTTTTTGTCCATGCCGTTTCCAACTTCTCCACTAATTTCCTTGATCTCTTCTGCCCTGGCTTTGTTCACAACGGATCCATTATGAATCAATCCATCGACATCGGTAATCATGATGAGTTTGTCGGCATTTAGTGCTGCTGCGATGGATGCTGCGGCTCTGTCTGCATCGATATTCAATGGTTCATATTCCTCGCTTATCGCAATGGGTGAAACTACGGGTACGATGCCCCGATCCAAGAAGAGGGAAATGAAAGAAGTGTCGACCTTGCCTACCTGGCCGGTCAATCCACCATCGATGATCATTTTTCTGTCTCTTCCGTCCAGTACTATTAATTTTTTCTTTCTGTTTGCGAATATGGTAGGTCCATCAAGCCCAGAAAAACCGAATGCGGGAACATGTCTTCTGTTGAGTGCAAGAACTATGTCCGAGTTTATCTTGCCTATCATGACCATTTTGTATATGTCCATAGTTTCTCCGTCGGTGAAGCGGCTTTTAATCCCGGATGGTGAAGTAATAAACTTTGGCTCAACACCCATAAGGCGTGAAATCCTTGTAACAGTCTTTCCTCCTCCGTGAACTACACAAATAGAATGCGCTCTCAGCGATACGAAATCATCTATCAGTGCATCTGGGATACCTTTATCTATTACGCTTCCTCCAATCTTTATAACTATTTTCATTTCTTACACCGGAAATATTGGGATTGAAGTCAATCCCATCTCTTCAGGAAAATCGAGCATTAGGTTCATGGATTGCACGGCGTTTCCCGCAGCACCTTTCACAAGGTTGTCTATCGCGCCGATAGATGTTATTCTTCGCGAATAACTATCAATATTAAAGCCAAGATCAGCGAAATTTGACCCAGTCACCAGTTTTGGATCCGGGTATCGGTAGAGGCCATTCTTATCCATCATGAGCCGTATAAACCTCTCGTTCCTATAGAATTCCCTAAACATACTCCAGAGAGTTTTTTCCTCGACATCCTTTTCATATGTTACAGATGATGTTGTGAGAATACCCCTGACCATGGGTACAGACTGGGCTGTGAGCGCAACTTTTGTTCTGCCGCCACTTAATAATGAAAGCTCCTGTTCAATTTCTGGTGTATGTCTGTGGCCTGAAGGTTTATAGAGTCTAACAGAGTTCGTTTTAGCAGAGTAATTTGAAAATTCCGAGGCATCATTGCCTGACGCAGATGATCCAGTCTTTGCGTCTATGGTTATCACTTTATCCGTAAATCCTGCTTTAGCCAATGGTGCAAGGCTGTATATAGACGAAGAGGCAATGCACCCAGGATTGGCAATAAATTTCGCTGACCGAATCTCATCTCTGTGAAGCTCTGGATTTCCATAGACAAACTTTTGAATTAGATCTGGGCACGAATGATCCCACCCATACCACCTCGGGTATTCGCTGGGGTTTTTTAGCCGAAAATCAGCACTCATGTCTATTATCCTGTTGCCGGTGTCCATTATCGAGGGAACAATTTGATGGGATTTCCCATGGGGGATGGCCAGAAAAATTAACTCAACCTTCGATGCAATATCCGCTATATCCTCATTTTTAAAGATCAATGAAGTGCTACCTTTAAGGCTTGGGTGCACTTTATAAACAAATTTACCATTGAAGGTTCTTGAACCGGCATATTCAACAATTACCTGGGGATGCTGCAAGAGCAAGCGAAGAAGCTCCCCACCTATATAACCAGAACCCCCTATAACTGCTACTTTTATCATCTGAAACAAACAGAACAGTGATTCTGAGGGAAATTCGGAGAAATTACAGGGTTCAGTTGCTTACTCTCCCCAGTCCTCTTTAATTGAATCTGCCGGTTTAAGTTGCAAGGTGCCACTATTGACACCACAGATCTCATATTCAAGACCGCAGTCACTACAGCTGACAATTTCAGATTCCATTACGTCTGCTGGAATCGTTACTTTTCCACCGCACATTTGGCATTCCAATTTTTTTTCACCTATTCCATTTCTTTGGCCATACTTTTATGGCCATTTTTGGGTTATTAACATAAATTATTAATAACTTGCGACCTATTTCGGTCATGTATGACTAAAGAGGCCAAAAAGATTAGTTCAGTTAGTTCTATCGTACGTTCAATAGTTTCAAATGACATCTTCGTCAACACGGCAATTCGGAACGATTATGCCAATCTCTCATCCATTAGCAGGTTGCTGAGGCCATACATTGAGGCGCGCCTAGGTTCAAGAATTTCTGAAGATGCGATATTGTCCTCCCTTAAGAGGATGGTAACAGCACATAGCTCCTATGAAAAGGACATTTTTGAAGCGCTGGCAAATAGTAGTGTGCAGCTTTCTACTGGGCTTATTAAGATAGTGACAAGAACTTCCTCGATGAAGCACATCTCTGAATTGCTTCATTCTCTCAATGCCTTTGACTCAATGTTTTTTTCAGTAGGAACAGACTATGTCACCATGATAATGGAAGAAACCAAGGTAAAATTGTTGAAGGAATTTAATGTACACGAGATTGTTGATAGGAGGGACAAGCTTGGAATAATTTCAATTCGAAGTACTCCAAAGATGCTAATAACACCCGGTTTCCTGATGTACATTTATGAAAAGTTAGCCACATCCGGAATCAATGTAGAGGAAACAACAAATAGCTATACCGATACGATAGTTGTAGTAAGCGAAAATCAACTGGATGCTTCATTTCATGCCATAATGGAGCTTATAGAATATGGAAGACTGAGAATAAACATGAAATGAAAAACCTTAGGGACAGTATTCGAATCACGTTCTAAAATTTCATTAAAAAGTCAATGCTTTGTAAGCTTTCACTGCATCCTTCCTGTTCACTATTATCAGAGTCTCGTTTGAACAGGATATGAGCTGAAGGATGTTTATGGATTCTGCAAATAATCTCTCGGTGATCCTCATAACGAAACCCGGAACTCTTTCTATATCCTTTGAAGAAAAAATATGCAGTGCGCTTACATCTCGCTCAATAGAAATTCCAGATTGTGATTTTATTTCCCCATTCTCCATTTCATCTACGACATAAACAACGGAATCGCTCAAGTACGTAGCAGAAATATAATTCACGTCGATTGGTTTTCTTGAGGTGAGAACTGTAATTTTATCCTGTAGTGAAATCTTGCTCTTTATTAGCAACTCGTGCACATAATTCTCGTCGAATAAAGTACTTTCATGTCTTTCCTTAATTTGATTCAGAGCATACCTTATAGAAATCAGGTTGTAGGCAGGATTCCTTGCCTTAATTTGCTCTGAGAGTTTGCTGAGATTTATAACCCCCTCTCTCATCGATAGAAGGTTCTCAGGAAATAACTTTAGGTAGTCTTCCACAACGTCTTCAACACTTCCGCGTTTCGTCTTTTGTTCCACAGTTCATTAGTTAAAGATAATATAAAAATTTATAGTTATGTTGAGAAAATTACTACAATATTGCAAATAATTGAGAATATGCGCAATATATGTTGCTATTTCTGATCATATCAGCAATTACCTTTTTTATATTGCATCGGGAAAATGCCCATCACAACTGTAATTCACGCTATAGAAATGAACGCCAAATGTTATGTATAATTTGGCAATACCTAAAAGCAGTGAAAAATCATGTCCAAAATACTCGTAATGCTGATCACAGGTAAAGACAACATAAACACAGAGATGGTTGCATTCAGTTTTGCATTCAACGCAGTTAAGAATGCAAAGGCCAATGTCGAATTCCTCTTCCTCGGAAGGGGAGTCCAGGCCGCGAACAAGCATCAGAAGAGTTCCCCCCAGTTCGAAGATCAGATCAACATGCTCAGGAATGAAGGCATACCGTTGAAGATATGCAAGATAAGCATGTCGGGTGAGGGATTAACCGAGGATGATATCTTTCCAGGAATCGATCTGGTTCTCGGTGGCGTTGAGACAAACTCCAGGATAGAAGACGGGTACACGGTAATATCATTCTAGGCCATCGAAATGTATCCGATAACAGATCTTCAGATAATTCTATCAATAATATCAGGAATACTCGTCGGTTTCTCCCTCGGTCTCATCGGTGGTGGTGGATCGATCCTCGCAATCCCCCTCCTGATATACTTCGTAGGATACGATCATCCGCACCTAGTCATAGGCACGACAGCACTCGCTGTCGGCATCAATGCATATCTCAACCTTATACCCCACACCCTTAAGAAGAACGTCAACTACCGGACAGGCGTAATATTCACCGTTCCGGGAATAATCGGTGTGCTGGCAGGATCGGAACTCGGTCTCCTCACCCCCGGTACCTTCCTCCTGTTCTTCTTCGGCTTCCTCATGATCGCCATAGCTCTATACATGCTCAAGAGGAAGTGCGTAGACATATCGGAAAAAGAGAGGAAGGTCTCGAAATCATATCTCATCCTCATACTCACAGGCATAACCGTTGGTTTTGCCTCAGGGTACTTCGGTATCGGTGGTGGCTTCCTCATAGTCCCAGGTCTTCTCTTCGGTGGCGGTCTCAATATCATACAGGCTGTCGGAACGTCCCTGATGGCCGTTGGAACCTTCGGTGTCGTCACTGCTGCAAGGTATGCAATCAGCGGTGATCTGAACATAATCATATCCGTACTGTTCATCATCGGA
>JAJSLM010000009.1 GCA_026127925.1 Thermoplasmatales archaeon | reverse complement strand
GCAGGAGTTTCAAAAAACCCCCTCTGGACTCCCCCTTATATCTATATCGTAGTATATTATCTCTCTTATAACTGTACAAATAATAAAGGGAGCACATCATAGTCCATTGCACCTCTTTCGTTAATTCTGAATTTTGACAATATGGCAATATGTTACTCCATGTTTTGATAATAATACTGAGCATTACTTGAAGATGCAAGACAGTTATGAAGCTATTAAAAGCATGAAGACGTCGAAAGGAAACTCAATCTTACTACCTCTTGCCGGCTTTGCCCTTGCTGCGATACTTTTGTCTTCCCTTTCGTCGTTTGTTATATTTCTGCCATATTTCTCCAGAGTCACAGATACTAATTCTGATGAACTCTTCTACCTCGGTACATTAGTGTATTTTATGGGTATGCCAGCCGGAAAGATTCTTGGCAGATTATTCCGCTACCATCGGAATATTACCCTAACAACAACAATCGTAATCATAATTGTTTCCGTAAGTATTGTGCTAATGCCATTTGTTACCTCCATGCCAATAATCCTTCTTTTGCGATTCGTTCAGGGCTCCGCGACTATATTGATGGAGATATTCTCGATCAGTTTCTCATACGTTTATTCGGAACGCACAAGAATATTGGCAAGTACATTTGCTATATCCGGTATTCCTACCGGTGTGACACTGGGTTCCTCCATACCTTTCTTGGCAAATTTGGATCCTTTTGTGGCATACTTCGTAATGGGGGTGCTATCAATGGCCATGCTTGCTCCATTTATCTTTCTACTAGGCAGGAACAGAGAAAAGATGTTCATGCTAAAACATGAAAGGAAGGGAACGACAATGAGAATGCCAGTGACATGGATCATGGGTGCGCTCTGGATGACAATGACAGTGAATCTCATAATGGCCACGATAATACCGGAATACCTAGGCCAATATGATCCTAAAGACGTGCTCAGCGCAATGGAGGTATTCGGGATCTGGGCAGCGATATCAACCATAATAGGTGGATTGGCATCCTACTTGTTATATGACAAGGCCTCGGGCTATAGGGCATTGATAATCGTGAGTGCAGCGGGCTTTGCTATATCTGTTCCAGGATTTATACTTCTTTCATTGAAACTCACTGGGTTTTCATTATTGCTTGCAATATTCCTTACGCAATTTGGTGCATTTGTCGTGGCCATGATATATTCCATTCCCAGAAAGATATACCCGGAAGGATACGTTGCAAAAGGTATCTGGGAATTCAGTTCAATTGGTTCATTTGGGCACATTGCGGCACCACTAATTTTGATTCCTATCGGTTACGCGATTGGATTTGGGTTCGTTTTTATAATTTTGCTGCTAATACCGATATATGGTATACTTGCCATGATTTACTTTTTCAGGAAGGTATAACTTACCTACTCACTGTAAATAGTATACCATGAGGAAAACTAATAAAGTTACGATGGTTGAAAGATGAGAATTATGCTGGATTAGAAAGTTATCTTTTCTTTCATTTTTCAATTCGATTAGTTCTAAGGCATGGATGTCGGTTTGGTTGAGATCAAACTCAACTAGAAAGAAGAGAATACTGGACACGCAAAAAACCCGAGATTAAGTGCTTCTCTACTATGAACAGAATGGCCTAGAGTGAAGATCCAGAATAAAACAGCAAAGATAATAAACAAGATGCCATTTAGAAAATAGTGAGCGTCTCCAATGCAAATTTTGTTCTCTTGAGACCGTTCCAGGTCAATGACACAGAAGAGCTTGATCGAGTTCTAGAAATCGCAAAAAATTCCCTTACTGAATATTATTCCCCAAAATTGATAGTTGATCTCTACGAGGAATGGCCGGAAGGATTCTCCGTAGCAGAAGTGAATCATAAAGTCGCGGGCTTTCTTATAGGTTCTAGATATTCTTCCTCAGAGGCAAGGATATTGATGATCGCTGTCGAGAAAAGTTACAGGAAAATGGGGATAGGATCAAGCCTTCTCACCAATTTTATCGATCTATGCATGAGTAAGAATTTTTCTGCAGTGAGACTAGAGGTGAAAACAGATAACGACGAAGCAATAAATCTATATAAAAAATTTAATTTTGAAATAACGTCAAGGATCAGTGCGTATTATAGCGACGCATCTGATGCCTTCACGATGTGGCGGACAATCTAATAAACGGATACTTTTCCCTCGACGAACATGTTAGTGAGTTTATTTATGTTTTCCAGCCTGTTGTCCACAAGATTCTTTATATCGTTGTTTATCTTGGAAACGTCCGCATTGTTATCGTAAATTACCTGAACGCTGGCCACGTGCGGATCATCTATCCTTCTTCCAATTTGCGAGACGATCCTTACGTGGACCTCTTTCACGTCTCCTTCGTGCTCATGAACTATGTCCTGGGCAGTTAGCATCGCAAGAACGTTGTAGAGCTTTCCTACATGCGTGACCGGATTCTTTCCAGCAGCGGCCTCCATGCTCATTGGCCTATACGGTGTAATGAGACCAGTTACCCTGTTTCCCCTGCCTACTGATCCGTCGTCCCCGTTCTCCATTGAGAGACCAGTCACTGTCAGGTATTCTCCTGTGAGTTTTCCCTCTTCCTCGTCTGCTGTGTTTACGAATACGTTTACGTTCTTCTGCGTGAGTGGAGAAACATGATCCTTGACAAGTTCTCTTACTTCTTCCTTTATACTTGAATATTCCTTTGCATCTGCAACATATCTATCAACATTGGCTGCGGCTATAGTCAGGTTAATTGTATCCTTTTGCCTGAAACCCATACATTTGATATCATATCCTATTGCCGGCACCTTGGACTTGATTGTTGGGCCATTGAGGAATCTTTCTGTCTCGTAAACGAGCCTTTCTGTGTCTGTAAAGGGTGCAAATCCGACACCGAATGATGTATCGTTCGCCCTCAGTTTTGACGTATCATAAAGTTCCGTAAGATCAACAGAACCATGACCTATGCGACAGTCTATCATTATATCCGAATCAATATCGAGCTGCTTGAAACTGGAACCAAGGAAATTCCTTGTCGCCTTTATGGCTATCGATTTGAAAGGTATTCTGTCGTTCCCAACCTTTGTTGTAGCACGGCCACTCAGAAGAATATAAACCGGCTCTAATATCTTGCCGCCTCCAAACTGTGGAGCTGATTGCCCACCAACTACTTCTACCTGATCCGTGTTGTGGTGCAATATCCTTCCATATTCCTTCAGATAATACTTACTTAGCGATCTGCTAACGGCTTCGGCAATCCCATCCGATATGCTATCAGGATGCCCGACGCCCTTTCTTTCTACGATCTCGACTTCGCGAGATTCCGTTGTAGTTTGAGATATCTTTTCTACTGAAATATTTCTCTGCATTGGTTTTGCCTCTTTCATAAGGCATTTTTAATATAACATAAACCTTTTGTAATTCCAGCAAGCTAAATTACCTATTTAATTAAAAAATTATTAACAGTAATAATGAAAAACACTTAAGCAAGATTACGTTAATGACTTAATGAGAGCTTTAATCAGTGTTTATGATAAAACGAATCTTTCTGAGCTCGTTAATGCTATAAAACCGTTTATTACCGAGATATATGCGACCAGCGGCACTTCAAAATATCTTAATGAGCTCGGTGTCCAGAACAAGGATACGTCAACTTTGACCGGATTTTCTGAACTTCTCGGAGGCCGAGTAAAGACGCTACATCCCGCCATATTTGCCGGTATACTTTCAACGGGGAGTGAAAGAGATTTGGGGCAGCTAGAAGATCTTAATTTTCCACTGTTCGACCTGGTTATTGCGAACCTTTATCCGTTCGAGGATGCAGCCAGATCACACGACCTAAAGAAAATGGTGGAGAACATAGACATCGGTGGTGTCTCACTCATCAGGGCTGCAGCAAAGAATTACGATCGCGTAACTGTTCTTTCATCGCCACTTCAGTACGAGACTGTCATTGCGGAACTTAAGGAAACCTCGACCATCTCAGAACAGACCCGGAGAAGATTAGCCCTTGAGGCTTTCTCGATGGTATCAAATTATGATATCTCCATATACGGTTCACTATCGAAGGATTTTGGAAACGAAGTTCCTGACACACTATTCCTACGATCATTCAGAGGCAGGAAATTACGTTACGGTGAAAATCCTGATCAAGACGGTTTTCTTTACAGTGACCTTTCTGCTAAAGGCATCGCTAATGCCGTTCCTCTGCAGGGCAAAGAAATGTCTTACAACAACATTCTTGATGCCAATTCCGCCTTTGAAACAATCCTGGAATTTAATGCCACAACAGCTGTAGTTTTGAAGCACAATACGCCCTGTGGGGTCGCAAGCGCTGAAACATTGCCAGAGGCATTGAAAAGGGCCATAGCTGGCGATCCGGAATCTGCTTACGGATCGGTGATAGCGGTAAACCGTGAATTTGACAGATCATCATTTGAAGCTATATCTAAACTGTTTGTTGAGGTACTTATTGCCCCGGAGTATTCCGACGAAGCCCTCCTTTTGCTGACGAAGAAAAAGAATCTCAGGGTTCTTAAAGTTCCAATGGAACCTGATATGAGTTATAGAGCCCGATCTATTTCTAACGGGATTCTGCTGCAGAGTCCACTCAGGGCAGATATAGAGAATCTTGTTCTTAAAACGGAAAGATCAGCAACGGAGGAACAGATAAAGGATATGATTTTTGCATGGAAAGTTGTAGCTCATTGCAGGAGCAACGCCATAGTCCTGTCAAAGGGAATGCAGACTGTTGGGATCGGGGCCGGACAGACGTCCAGAATTGAAGCCCTTAGAATTGCGGTTGCCAGAGCAAAAGAAAGAGTGAACGGATCTGTCCTTGCGTCGGATGCGTTTTTCCCGTTTGAGGACAATGTTGAACTTGCTGCTTCTTCTGGAATCTCTGCTATAATTCAGCCCGGTGGATCCATAAGGGACGATGTTGTAATAGCTAAATCAAATGAGAGTAAAATCCCCATGTACTTCACGGGAAAACGTGTGTTCCTCCACTAGTTCCATTGAAGAAAAGTTCATTTTCGTTTCTGGCGAGAGCGACAAAGCGTGAGTACTTATTAAAAGAATTTAAGGATGAGAAACAACAGAAAAATCACAGTGAGGTAGGGACTTGAATACTTAAAGAGGCGAAAGGAACTTTTTTTATCTTTCATTTTTACGAACATAGCCGCCAACAGAATCATTGGCAGGGATACAATAGCTACGATTAAGATGTATATAAACGTGTTTTCACCAAAGTAGTAGGGAATAACGGAGAATACGACGAGAAGAATTGCCGAAAATGATATACATTTCGCGGAAATCCCGTCTGAATAAACCGCTGGAAGCATAGGCACCTTTGCACGCTGATAATCATCCTTATAACGGAAAGCAAGGCTCCATATGTGTATTGGTATCCAAACTACGATCAGCGCAAATAAGAACCAGGGAAGTATCGAAAACACGGACGTGAGAGTGTACCATCCAACTATGACGGGCAGTCCACCCGAGAATCCACCTAAGATGATACTCCATGGTGTCTTACGCTTCAGGAGGTAACTGTACACAATAACGTTATCAACGATCCCTGCGGTAATGAAACAAAAGGCCAGGAATCTCTTAAAAACAAGCAGTATCAGCACGGAAGATATTACAAGAATTATCCCCAGTTCTAGACCCTTCTTAGCTTCAATTTTTCCCGTTACTAATGGCCTGTCCTTAGTTCTATTCATGATCGAATCTATATCTCTGTCCACATAATTCGTGATTGCTTCTGAACCGGCACTGCCAGCGATCAGGGAAACAACAGCAACGAAGATCATCATCAGATTATACCCTCCAAAAGTCTGGGCCGCAAGAATGGCGCCCACTCCCCCTACAAAAACGAGAAGCAACCATACCCTTGGTTTCGTATATTTAAGATAAACCATTGCTCGATTCAGCACTTTAGTCATTTGATTATAATTCATCGCCGTAAACCGTAAATCAGTGTACCCTAATATATCGGTTCACTCGTTTAAATATAGCGGTCAGATAATCGGAGGATGTGAATGGTAAAAAATAAAGGATTACCTGCTAATGGAGTGATTAGAGGGTTACTAAACGTGAAGTACAATATCTTTGCCATACTAATATTTATATCAGCACTTTTGGTGATAAGCCCACTTCTCCCAGGAGTTAACTGGTTCAAGCTTGGTGACTTCAGTCTTGACATGGTAAATTTCTATCATACTGTTATGATTCCATTTGTTTTCCTGTTGATTATGTATTCAGCTGAACTACTAGAACTTGGAACAAGATCAAGAAGAATTATAAACCTTAGCACCTACCCGGTCCTATTCTTGACTGCTCTTGGAACTGCTCTATTTTACCCAGCCTCTACTCAAACCGCGGATTATGTGATCCAGGCGATGAGAGACTTCTGGATGATCGTCCTCGCATTAATATTCTTCCTTGAATTACTCTTTTTACCGTTTAGGAACAGAGAGAAATTCAAGAAAATCTGGGGGGCATATTCACTCATCGTGATTGCAACGCTTTCGGCAGGCATTGCGGCAATAATGGGGATGATTTATGAGTACGGGACTTTATTCGGTTTCTCCTCCTTGCCTGTATTCAACAACTATATTTCGAGCATTGGTGGTCTGCAGGTTTTTCTTGGTAACCTAATAACTTCGCATTCTCATGAGATGTTACCTGCAGTCATGGGTGGGATCGTCGCTCTTGCTGCAGTAACTTTTGGATACGAAAAACTATCGAATTTCAAGCGTAACGCCGTAAATCTTGGGATGATCATAGCTGTTCTTGGGACTATTTCATTTACTTATCTTTATCTGATTTCATCTTTTGGAACTTATGTGATCCCTGCCGTTGCACCATTTGGCCCCGGAGGAATGAATGGCCTGGCTCTGGACGATACCCAGACGGGGATTGTTGGTTGGGGGGCGTTGATAGCTATACTCGGACTCTATTATGTCCTTTCGAAAAGACCCACCGATCGTTTGGTTCAGCTGTCCGAATTATTAACATGGATCGCAACAATGGCCGTGATGATCGGAGTTGGTTATGCGATGGAATTCAATGAATCTTATTACGGATTCGGTTCACCGGGAGTACCGCCAAATGGTGGTCCAGGATACAAATATGACATGGCGTTTACAGACGGGCATTTACTCTTTGCCTTTTTCATGATGCCGTTATTGGCAGGCATAATACTTCTTATAATCCACTATATAGAAGGACACGAAACAGAGAAAAGGATTATTGTTTATTTCATTGTAGCAGGAACAGTCATTGCTGCGTTTGGGTTACTAGCTTATGTAATTACCCTGTTCTGGATTCCTGAGGCGATCGGACTTTCCCTCTTGGTGATAGCAATAATTATAATAACAATTACCTTGGGCAGGTCTTCGGAAAAAACTTCTACAGAAAAAACAGTAACATAAACAGCTGTACAAAAGGATTTTTATTTTTACAATCTTTTTTTATTAATTTTTTTGAAATCTTCAGATATTGAATTAAACTACAAGCTTTTATTAAATCGAATCCCAGTAAAGATTTATTCCTTCACGCAATAACTATTCCTTGATAGTCCACTATGGCAAATACGCTGACATAGACATTGAGGATTGCAAATCGGTTTATAGACCAGCGGAGGATACCTACCTATTAATGGATCATCTGATTCCAGGAAACAGAGTGCTTGAGATCGGATGTGGAACGGGGATCATATCGGTTTATTGTGCCAAACTCGGCAGGAACGTTACGTGCTGTGACATTTCTGATGCGGCGCTAGATTGCACTGAGAGAAATGCCATACGAAATAAGGTCCTTGTTGAGGTTATCAATTCAAGCCTCTTCGATAATATTGAAGGAAAGTTTGACACCATAATATTTAATCCGCCTTACCTTCCAGTAGAGGATCGTATAGAAGGTGCCGAACAATGGAATGGCGGTAAAGAAGGTTTTGACGTTATACGCCCATTCTTAAAGAAAGCAAAGACTTTCTTAGAAATAAGTGGTTCAATTTATTTAATACTTTCAAGCCTCACCGACATAGGTAGCCTTATTTCAGAATTTCCAGAGTACTCTTTCAATCTTGTTGCATCTGAGAGTTATTTCTTTGAGACCATTTTCCTGTACCATGTCTTCTCACGGCCATGAATTTTAAATCATAATGGTATCTTATTTATTTTAAAATTAAAAAACAGTATGTGGATATAAGCACCACACGCCTCTAGTTCGTATTAAATAGGACATTTGGCACCAAAGCTTCTTCGAAATTCTAATATCTTTCGATACGATAAAAGATTAATATATATTATCACCTTATGTTTTTGATCTAAAATGGCAGAAAAAGAGGAAAAAAAGAAAGAAGAAAAAAAAGGAATTGCTGAAAAGACCGGTGAAGCTACAGGTAAGATAGGAAGGGGGGCTGTCGACGGAACTAAGTCTCTATTCGGTGGAATGAAGAAAGGTTTCAAGAAAAAAGATAAGGAAGAATGATATTCCTATTTTGGTCTGATCCACAATTTTTTTCTAAAGTTAAAATTTATAGAAAATTTGAAAATTCATTTTATATTTTTAAAGTAGACGCGGGATTGCGAAGAAAGCAGTCATAGATAGAAAAGGGGAGTATTGAGCAAATGAACTGCTGCTCGCAGATAAGCCAGAATAGCCTATAGTGAATATGTCTGGATAACTATTGTCGCTTTGAAGGCTTGTTCCACTGTACCAGTAATCCTGTAAAGCATTATTGTCAACAGAAGGTGACATTGTGTACCCCCACTGCACATTCGTGTTCCCAGACGGTTCGACGACGTTGAGATAATAGTCTGCTCCACCTGACAGTTCTGTCGTAGGTATCGATATGTTCATAAAGCCACCGTTGGGCAAATCAATAGAAACCGATGATACGTTAACCACGTTGTTACTGAATAGGGAGGTTCCGATTCCAACATCGATTGTTCCTGCGCCTTCCAGATAGAGTGTTATGAAATCTACATACTGACTGCTGGAACCTACTGTGAACTCCTCAGCTTCTGGAAGGTTGTATGTGTAAATGTTTGAAGATGTGGCATTTACTTCCGCAAAAATTCCGTTTGGATGTGAGCTGGTCTGAGTAGAAAAGCTTAGATCAACAGTCTGAGCAGCTCCATTCACAGTTACCGATCCCGAGGAGGGAGACACGGAATACCCTGAAACACTCCCTACGGAGTAGGAATATGTTCCATTTGACACCAAAAAGCTTAACTGGGATGTTGTTGAACTCTTTGTGTTTCCATTGAATGTAACTGACCAAGAAGTGCCGCTTGGAAGCCCAGATTCACTGAAATCGACGGCGAAAGTGGCAACGACAGGCTGAGTGGAAGTAAAATAACCGATACTATATAGATCGGGATATGAATTATCATTTGTAGGGGTACCTGATGGCATTCCATTGCTTGGTGGCGAACTGTACCAATAGTCCTGAATGGCGTTAAGATCTACAGAAGGCGACGAGGTATAACCCCATTGTATACTCCCGGATCCCTCAACAGAAAGGTAATAGTCGGTGCTTCCGCTGAGATTTACTGGTGTAATTGAGGTATTGTACCAGAGTTGATTGGAATTGACATTAACAGTGGTCTCTGGAACGATATTAGAACTCCACAGCGAGGTCCCGATTGAAAATTCCACCGATCCGCTACTGCCAGATAAGTAAAGAGTGACGAAATTAATTGTCCTGCTGCTTGAGCCCACTGTGAACTCCTCAGCCTCTGGAAGGTTGTATGTGTAAATGTTTGAAGACGTCGCGTTTACCTGCGAAAAAACACCAGACGTTGAGGGAGGTGGAGAGGAGTTGGCGGCGAATGTTATCCCTATGGTCTGGGCAGCTCCGTTTACAGTTACCGATCCCGAGGAGGGAGATGCGGTATATCCCGATACAGAACCAATTGAGTACGAATAGGTTCCATTTGCAGCCGAGAAGGACACTGTAGAACCGGACGAACTCTGCGTATTGCCGTTAAACGTCACAGACCATGTAGTCCCAGATGGAAGGCCCGATTCAGAGAAGTCCACAGGATAACTGGCCTGTGTGACGGAGACATTCAGCTGTGCATTGACAAAGTTAAATGCATTTATGCTTCCCCAACCAACCGCAAGACTATAGCCGTTTTCAGCACTAAACGCACCGTTCGAACCGTTGCTCACAAAGTATAAAGCCGCAGGTCTTCCGAATGTCCCGGAATACTGTTCCTGCCCGAATTTGTATATGAGCGGATCGATGAAGCCTTCCGGAGTTCCAAGGGAATGATCCATTACTGCTATTAGGCCTGCAGTGAGGGGCGATGCTATGCTTGTTCCCCAGAGTTCTTGATATCCACTGGAGCCGCTATATGTTATATATATCTCCATGTTCGCTCCATCCGCAGCGACATCAGGAGTTCCCCTGCCGGAAGAAACACCTGTCGTACTTGAAGCACCTGTGATAACAGAATTGGCGTCCGATGAATTCACCTGCCATGATGGCTCTGAAAATACTGAGCTTACTCCGCCTTGTGAACCATCACCGGAATTCGGGGTGTTATACCACACAGATTCTGTCTGGATTCCGGTGGTGCCGGAGCCATTCGTGCTTGCAGTTCCGGTCAACTCGGTAGAGAGTCCACCGACAGCCAGCGTTCCAAAGTCGTTATATGCCATTGTCGCAGGGAAACTTGGAGCCGGGCTGCTGGTATCCCCATCGTCACCGGAAGAGGCAAGAACTGTTATGCCTCTCGCCGCTGCTTCTTCTTCATATTGCATCCACGTCGAATCATTTGTATCTGTACCTCCCCATGAGTTGGATATTGCGACCACATGAGAGAGTGCGTTGTCCACCGATGTGTTATAATTTGGATTCAGAACAGCGGCAAATGCCTGATCAAGATCCGATTCGGTAGCAGAAGGTCCGTACACCTCGACAATGTGCGCGCCTGGAGCAGCAGATCCTGCCATCTCGAGATCCAGTGTGCTTTCGAAATCTGCCTCAGTGTTATCATTCGCCGCTGAAGGACCCGGCGCTGGAGCGCCTAGGATAGGATACCCGTATGCCACAGGCAGGGGTTCGTTTGACGGTATGTTGTGCTCATAGTAATAGGATATATCTGACGGTACAAAGGGTGCAACATCCTGTCCTGCAGAATTGTTTCCTGACCACAGGATTGTCGCAATAGTTTCATTTGTGGGATATCCGTACTTTGCGTAAAGCTGATTTAACTGATATGCGGACTGAAAGTCTGCACCGTACAGCGTCTGGGATGTTCCGGAGCCTTGAAACATTGGCGAGATCTTTGCCTTGAACTGATCACTTAATCCGGCGATACCTGAGATCGGGCCGAAATTCGCAGAAATGTAAAGAGCTGAAGAGGGGGCATAAAATTCTCCATTGTTAAACGAGCTAATGGTGGTATGGAACACGCTTTCAAACTGGCTGACCGTTCCTGTAAGTACGAGCGATACACGATCTCCATAAACCTTCACCAGGAGTCCGTGCTCGGCAAAGTACGCCATGTAGTTGTCGTACTCGCTTACTGTTGGAGAGAACGTGCTTATAAACTGCTGCTGGGTAAGATAGTGATGGTATATCGGAGAAGAAGGATTTTGCAGGTTAGATAGGACGGTATTAAGTTCTCCCTGGTTCCTGTATGCTAACGAAACTATGACGCTCAGCTGTTTCGCAGGATTTTCTAGACCAGAAGGCTGGATGTTGGATACAACACCTACAGCAGAATCTGGGATCACATTCAGTACACCAGTACTCTGTTGTGGCGTACCTGTGCTGTGTGAAAGGACTACAAACGATGTGGCAATAAAAACTACACTCACAATAATTACTAGGCTTAAAAGCAATGCTTTTCTCATTAAGGAATGTTATAAGGTGAGACGTATATAATTGTTGCGCAGGGAAAGCCGTCAATCCGAAAAGGTAGTCTATGCATGCAGAACGATGCAATTCTGGACAGAATTGTGCAACATTTCATCCGCCACTGTACCATTGATAGTAAGTACAAAACATTATTCCCTGCGCACTGAAAACTTGTTAGGTTAATTCTATTGTGCATAATCAGTTTTAAAGAATCAGCAGGAATAGTTTAAGTTTTATTTAGGTGTCCAATAACCTTTGTAAGAAATGCCTACAATCCAAGATCGAATAAAGAGTATAGAAGAGGAACTACAGAAGACCGAATATAACAAAGCTACTGAGAAGCACATAGGCCTTCTGAAAGCAAAACTTTCGAAGCTCACGCTGGAAATGGAAAGCCAGAAAGGCGGGTCCACTTCTGGATTTGCCATTCCTAAGAGCGGTGATGCTACAGTTGCGCTAGTTGGATTCCCTAACGTCGGCAAGAGCAGTCTCCTGAACGCTCTGACGTCGCAGGAAAGTGAGGTCGGAAATTTCGCATTCACAACACTTAAGGTTGTTCCAGGAATTCTTAATTACAAAGGAGCTCAGATACAGATACTTGATCTACCAGGCATAGTGGAGAACGCGAGCAGGGGTGCAGGCAGGGGGAGGGAAGTCCTGAGCATCGTTCGTGGAGCTGATCTTGTAATCATTGTTACGGATGTTGACACGAAGGGCATTGAAAAGATTATCAGGGAACTTCACAACAGCGGGATTGTCCTGAATGAGAAGAAAAAGAGTATTGAGGTTAAAAAGACACACATCGGCGGAATGCGGTTGCACAAACCGAAATGGATCGACATCGACGAGGAACAGGTAAGGCTAATATTGAAAGAGTTCAAGATAGTTAGTGCGGACATATACATCAGGGAATCGGTAAGAGTGGAAGATCTGATCGACTATCTTAAAGGGAATGTCGTTTATGTGCCGGCGATATTCATAGTTAACAAAGTTGATCTGCCGCACACAAGCGACAACATGGAACAGCTCCCTGGTACGTACATTCAGGTTTCCGCTAAAACAGGGCGAAATATTCCGGAGTTAAAGGACTTAATTTTCGATTCGCTGGATTTGATAAGAGTCTATATGAGAAAGAAATCAGGCGAGGTCGACATGGAAAGACCGATGGTGCTGAGGAAAGGATCAAAAGTAAGGGATGTGGCAAGAAAGATCAGCAGAAATATGATATCGACATACAGGTACGCGATAATTTCCGGACCTAATAGAAAACAGGGAGAGTTGAGGGTTGGTCTTGATTATGATTTGCTTGATGAGGACGTCATAACAATAATAAGCAGGAATTGATGAACATGGTGATCGCAAAGAAGGTGATATTCCATGGAAGAGTGCAGGGTGTCAATTTCAGGGCAAATGCTTCTGAACTCGCAACTTCGCTTGGATTGAATGGGTGGATCAGAAACCTTGCTGATGGAACAGTGGAGGCACATTTCGAAGGAAAAGAAGAGCGCATTATGGAGATGATCGAAAGATCTAAAACAGAACTCTTTCCCGCCATAGTTGATAGTGTAGACATTGAAGATGTACCCACGGAAAACCACTGTGATTTCAGCGTTATCAGGTAACGATCTCGAAGTCGAAACCAAGTGTTTTGATCTTTTCAATGAGGATTTTAAGATGATTCTCGTCTCTTAGGTTGACAGAAAACGTGACCGTTTGGAAACCTATCGGTGTGTTCCTCGCAAGATTATCAACTTCGGCATGGTAAATATTCCCGAGGACGGATGAAATTGCGGAAGAGATTTTCAGCAGCGATCCGGGGCGGTCAGGAATCTTGAATTCAATCCTTACAAGCTTAGATTCAATCTCCATGCACTTGTATATTATCTTTGACAAGAGCAGAAAATTTATGTTGCCACCAGACAGTAAAACAACAGTTTTTCTCCCTTTAACATCTACCTTGTTCTCCATGATCGCAGCAAATGCCGCTGCACCAGAAGGTTCTACGAGTATCTTGCTCCTCTCCAGCAGCTTGTATATCGCCATTGCAATTGTCTCGTCGCTGACAGTAACTATATCATCCACGTTCTGTTTTGCTGCTTCAAGAGTGAGTTCACCCGGATACTTTACCGAGATACCATCCGCAATGCTGTTTCCCGATGTGTGTGCTACAATCTTGCCTGCTTCCAGTGATTCCTTCATTGAGTCAGAAAGTTCGGATTCTACGCCGATGACCCTGATGTTTTTATTAAGTGATTTAAGTGCTATGGATATTCCTGAGATAAGACCGCCACCACCAACTGGGACTATCACCGTATCGACATCTTTGAGATCCCTGTAAATCTCCAGGCCTATAGTGCCCTGGCCAGCAATCACATAGGGATCGTTGAACGCCTCGATGAAAGTACGCCCCTCATTTTTCTGTATTTCCGAGGCGATGGATCGTGCATCTGAATAGTCCTGCCCCTTGAGAACCACCTCCGCCCCATAGTTCAATACTGCATTTATCTTGGCTGGGATCGTTGTCTCTGGCATAACGATCTTTGCCTTTATGCCGGAATATTTTGCCGCAAATGCAACGCCCTGAGCATGATTACCAGAACTCGCTGTGATAACACCGCGTTTTCTCTCATCTTCGCTAAGTTTTGAAATACGGTATAATGCGCCCCTGCTCTTGAACGAACCTGTTTTCTGCCAGTTCTCCATTTTAAAGTACAGATCGGTATCGTAAAGCGTACTGAATGTTGCCGATCTCTGCAGGGGAGTCCTGTTGATCTTCCCCTCTAGGTACGTTTCTGCTTTCTTAATTTCGCCGATGTCCGGTAGATTTGTAGACAAAGTGTATCACGCAATCCTTTCCTCAACGACACTGAGTCCTTCACGGTATGTTGTTTCGGAATCCTCCATGAAGACCCTCATTTTCATGTTCTCGGATTCCTTTATTCCCTCGTCCTTGACAGATTTTAGATTTATCTTTATGTTTTCCAGTGCACCCTTTATGGCCGCCATGGAAAATTCTAGAGCACATCCGGCATCTGTCGCTGCACTTTTTATTCCTATCCTGGCGATCAGGGCAGCCTGCCTCAGAACTTCCTGTGAAGTCGAAGCAATCTTCCAGGGGGAGCTATTTCCAGAGACCTCTTGTTTTTTTCTTCCTCTGTATTCTTTGGGAGTTTCCAGGCCGAAACAATGAGACCAAATGAATTCTCATCTTCTTCCATAAGCCTTCTTAACTCGCTCCGAATCTCCTTTGAACGTATAAGAAGTTCTGCTATCTTTTCCTGATGATTTTCATACCCTTTTTTCCCCACGGTGAGGCCCGCAACCATCGAGACAAGCGACGATGCGATTATTGTGACTGATGCACTAGCTGCACCACCACCCGGTGCTGCGGTAGGCTGGGCCAACCTTTCAAGGAAACTATCCATAGATTCCATCATTCCCACATCCTTTTCTCAAGTATCTGACTGGAACTGAATTCATTCAGCTGTAAATAGTATTTTATAGAATCGACAACTGCGTCAAGCGGGATGAGACCTACAACTTCAGATTCGGCAATACTTACCCCAAACCGTGACGCTTCAAGCCTGACAAGCTCAAAAGCACGGTATACTGGTGTTTTCCTGAAATTTGTCAGGTTCATGGATATCTGAACCATCTCTTTGTCCTCCAGATAGAATGCCAATGATTTTACGAAAGTGAGACCACCATCCTTTGCTCTGAGTGCACGAGCAATTTTTTTCCCTACTTCGAGATCTTTTGTTCGTAGATTTACGTTATAGGCTATCAGGAAATCTCTTGCACCTATAATTGTCGCACCGGCTGGACCAACCGTGGATGGGCCATAATCAGGTTTCCATTTAGGTTCGTTTATAGATGAGCGCAACTGCTCGTATTGAAAATTCTTGCTTCTTATGCTGCCGAGATCCTTTCGCCACTCCAGATTTGCAGCTTCTCCGTAAAGATATACGGGAATACCAAGTTCCGATCCCACTCGTTCCCCTAGATCCCTTGAGAGCTTAATGCAGTCTTCCATCTTGACGTCACCCAGGGGTATAAACGGAACAACGTCCGTAGCCCCGAACCGTGGGTGTTCACCAGTGTGTTTGTTCAAATCAATTAACTCGGATGCGCGTTTTATGGCTGAATAAGCTGCCGAAAGAACCATTTCAGGTTCTCCAACAAAGGTTATAACACTTCTGTTGTGGTTTGCATCCATTTCCTTGTCCAGGATCCGAATTGATGATACAGACGATATAACAGAAACAATGTCAGATACCACCTGATCGTTTCTACCCTCACTGAAGTTAGGGACACACTCAATTATTTTCATATATGTAGGATTGCCCATGTAAATATTAATGTTGACAAGTAAATTTGATTCCATGAAATACTAAAATCCGTTCCAAACGTAGAGTGGGATTGACGAGAAAATTGACGCCTATTAGTAATATGAATACACATAACATAAGTATAAGAAAAGTATTTTGTAGAATTATCAATTATATAACCATGTCAATAACCAGATATTTTTCAATTTATTAACGGGTTTGAATCAACATAGATAATACATGGAATGAAATACCTCTAACAGATCGCAAGGTTACCGACATTAGGTGAAATAATGTTATCTAAGCAAGAAAGTAGTATAAAGGAAATAATCAAGAGAGATGGAACAGTAGTAGAATTCGATCAATCAAAGATCTCACGGGCAATATACAAAGCGATGCTCTCAGTTAAGACTGGTTCAATGAAAGAGGCTGAGGACATAGCCACAAGGGTTGTGAAGGATCTTGAAAAAGAAACAGAAAAACCTACGGTCGAACAGATTCAGGATAAAGTCGAAACAACATTAATGTCACTATCAAAAAAAGGGAACAGATACAATGAAGTGGCCAGAACGTACATACTCTACAGGGAGAGAAGAAAGGCAATAAGGGAAGAAAAACTAAGACTAGGAGTAACAGACGACCTTAAACTGTCTATAAACGCGGTCAAGACCCTCGAAGCTCGCTATCTATTAAAAGACGAAGATGGAAAAATCATTGAGACACCTAGTCAGATGTTTGCTCGTGTTGCATCTCATGTGGGCGTTGTTGAATTGCTGTACGATTACATGAAATTTCAGAAAACTGGCAAGTTACCTGAAAATGGCAAATTGTTTGGTAATTTCGATAAATATCATATGGAAGTCTTGAAAAGAGCGTTTAATCACCTCGTAGAAGAGAATGTATTAACTGGTTCCTTTGATGGATTCCTGGATTTTGCACAGACAAAACCAACAACGGCACCAGAGACTATCGAAAAGTTCTACAACGTAATGAAAAATCTTGAATTCGTTCCGAATTCACCTACGCTGATGAATGCGGGTGCCAGACTTGGGCAATTATCGGCATGTTTCGTGCTGCCAGTAGGTGACAGTATTGAGGAAATATTTGATGCCCTGAAATACCAGGCGATGATACACAAATCCGGTGGTGGAACTGGTTTTTCTTTCTCCAGATTAAGGGAAAAGGATGATCTCGTCGGTTCAACAAAGGGTGTTGCCTCTGGACCGGTCTCCTTTATGCGTATATTCGATACGACCACTGATGTAATCAAGCAGGGTGGGAAAAGGAGAGGAGCAAATATGGGTATACTCAGATATGATCATCCAGACATAATGGACTTCATTATGAGCAAGGATTCAGAAAATACCGTGCTCAGCAATTTCAATATATCTGTGGGTATGACCGATGAATTTTTCGAAAAGCTGGAGAACGATGATTACGTCGATCTGATCAGTCCTCGGTCACACAAGGTTGTGAGGAGAGTTAAGGCGAGAGTAATGTGGGACACGATAGTAAATAAAGCCTGGCAAACCGCCGATCCGGGACTGATATTTCTGGATGAAATGAACAGGAAGAATCCAGTTAAACATATAGGAGAGATAGAAGCAACAAACCCATGTGGCGAACAGCCCCTTATGCCTTACGAACCATGCAACCTCGGTTCGATAAACTTGAATAAGTTTGTCAAGGATGGGGAAATAGACTGGGGACGGTTGGAATATGTTGTAAGACTCTCTACTAGATTCCTGGACGATGTCATCGATGCCAATAAGTTTCCGGTAGAAAAGATAGAACGAATGGCCAGAACAACAAGAAAGATAGGTCTCGGATACATGGGTTTCGCCGATCTTCTCGTAATGCTCAGGATTCCTTACAACACCGGAGATGCGTTGGAGACCGGGGAGAAAGTGATGAGTTTCTTGGATGAAATATCACATGACGAATCACACAGGCTGGCTGAGGAACGCGTGGTATTTCCAGGGTGGTACGGATCGCTTCATGAAAAGAACGGGATTACTATGAGAAACTCAACAACGACGACTATAGCACCTACAGGTACCATTTCGATCATAGCCAACTGCTCATCTTCCATAGAACCCCTATTTGCTCTCGCTTACGTAAGGCATGTGTTAAATGGACAGGAATTAATGGAGGCAAATCCATTTCTTGAGGAGATCTTGAAGGAGAGAGGGCTCTACTCTGACGGGCTGATGCAGGAAATTGCAAAGACAGGAACGCTCCATGGAATCGAGCTACCAGGTGACATAAAAAACATATTTGTGACCGCACACGAGATTGATCCCGAATGGCATGTCCTCATGCAGGCTACTTTCCAGAGATATTGCGATTCTGGCGTCTCGAAGACCATAAATCTTCCAACGACCGCAACTCCAGAAGATATAGCTAAAGCATATATGATGGCCCATGAACTTCATTGCAAGGGAATAACCGTCTACAGGGACCGAAGCAAGAGTGAACAGGTCCTATACTCTGGCTCAGAAAGCAGAAAGGAAAAAGAAGAGGAAAAGGTAAGGCCAGATTCAGAAAGACAAACTCTTGAGCTTATCGCAAAAGTCCCTGAAAAATACTTGAAACTGGATGCAACTTTCGATCCTGCTTGCCCAACGGGCAGATGCGACAAATAATATTTTTACAAAAACATCTTTATTTTATTTGTTACGTGGTGTTACATCGGTCTCCTCATGGATCCAATGGAAAACATTTCTCAGCTTGAGAAAATGGGCCATATGAATAGTAAACGCCTATAGAACCGTTCAGGAATAGGTCTGAAACAGATCCGGAATTCTTGTTGAATCCCATGGCCTCATAGAAATAAATCAATTCGGTCCCGTCAAAATTATTTTCGCTAATAAATATCGCTTTCCTCGATTCGTTTTCATAGTTTATGCTGGCTATTTGTAATGATACATAAAGCATTGATGTGTTTGCAAGAGAAACACCAACCACACGGACTTCAAATTCGAATGGAAAACTGCCAAAAGCACAACCTGGAGACACATTGAGCTGCACATATAAATAAGTGGATTTTTGTACAGAATTTATATCTTCATAATATACCGGAACGTTTGATGCGAAATAACCGTTGATATCTCCCGCAACCAATGTTGTAACTCTGTGCGGATGTGGCCCGGCCTCATAAACAAGGGCTGGTGTGAGAAGTGCTAGGATCACAATAAATACGAGCATCCACTTTACAGTATGACTCATTAACCATTACCCCCACACCAGAATAAATACAAAGTACAATCTAAAATATAAACTTGAGCATAAGTGTCATGGTAAAGAGTGTCACTTTTTAAACTTTGACCAAGTCTTCCATTTGTAACATGCCTATCGAACTAGAACCGATAGTTTAATTTGCAAATTTCTGCTATTTGTCCTTTGTTTGATTATCCGATTGCCAGGCTTACACAAAGAACTATAGAGTATTGTAGAAGTTTAATAGTGTTAAAATAAAATAGTGTGCAAAACATTTATTAATATCATGTTGATTCATTTGTGTGACAGATGTTACCGAATCACATGGAACCCCATTAAAAAAGGAACTTTCTTTTTTTGATTTGATAATAATCGGAATTGTTGGCGCTGTTGGCACTGGTATCCTGTTCAGTGCAGCTGGCATGACGGGAATCGCAGGTCCTGGAAGCTGGCTTGGTTGGCTAATTGGCGGTATATTCTATCTTTTCATTGGACTCACATATGCAGAACTGGTCACCACCTATCCGGAGGCGGGTGGACCGTCTAGATATGCGTTGTATACGCATGGATGGTTTACAAATACTATTAATTCCCTCGCAGATCTGATCTGGTATATCTTCATACCAGCTATAGAGGCATTTGCCGTGGTTGATGGACTCTCAATTTTCGATCCGAGTCTGGTCACGAGTTCTGGTGGACCGACTCTGATGGGGGGGTTGGTCGCTGTCGGGCTTATGCTAATAATGATACCTTTCAACTACTTTGGCGTTAAATCATTCGGCCGCTCAACTGTCGGCTTTGGAATCGTGAAATTGTTCTTCTATATCGCAGTAGCGATTGGTTTAGCAGTGACATTCTTCGATGCTAGAAACCTAACTAATTATCACGGTTTTTTACCTTTTGGTTTTTCAGGAGTTTTCCTGGCGATACCTTTGGCCATGTTCGCTTTCGGCGGTATTAGGGTGATCCCAGACTATGCAGAAGAATCAAAGAAATTCCGCAAGCTCCCGTTGGCAATAGTAATTGTCGTTGTAGGACAGTTGCTAATTTATCTTTTGTTAGACTTCGTTTTTGTTACTGGCATTAACTGGTCAAAACTCGGTATAGCTGCCGGTGACTGGGCGTCTATCGGGAATATAAAAGGGAATCCGTTTATCACTCTTGCACACAGCTATAATGCACCATTTGTTCTCATCCTTACTCTGATTATAGGTATAATTGGCCCATTCATAGTAGGTTACATTTATCTCGGAGGCGGATCAAGGGTAGTTTTTGCGCAGGGTAGAACAAAGATTATGCCAAACCTTGTAAAATACATTCACAAGAAGTATTCAGTGCCCTATTGGGCCCTTTTAATCACTGCGCTTGTTGGAGCTATCCTGGCGTTCATAGCAGCACCAATACCAAGCATATACGGCTTAATTGAAGACGCTGTTGTGGCGGGTTATCTTGGATTCGCAGTAAATCCGGTAGCGCTTGTTGTATCCAGAAGACAGGGATCGACAAAATACCGCATCCCTGGCGGCTATATTTTTGCTCCACTCGCGTTCATATCGGCTTCTCTTATAGTTTTCTGGAGTGGATGGTTGACCGTATACTATTCAGTATTGATTTTAACAATAGCAGTGATAATATTTGGCCTGATTTTCCCGTTGGTAAGAGGTACGTCAAGAAGAGATTTAAAAAGTGTAAAAAACTCGATATGGTACATTGTTTACATCGGTTTTCTCCTTGCAATGACTTACATAGGGAGTGATGGAGGACTTAACATAATTCCATTCTACACCACAACGGCAGTAGTTGTTGGGGTTTCCGTCGCAGTCTTTTTCCCGCTTGGGATCCTGTCTGGCTTAAAACACAAATTAAATGAGCCGGAATATTCAACTCAGAGGAACTTCGAGGATGAAGAGCCAATAGTACTGCAATGAGAAATTTATTGCAGAAATTAAATTTCAATGGAACAAATTTCGGCGTGCTATTTTGTTGATGCACGTAACGCTATGAAAGGTGAAAATTTGCTTGCTTTCCTGAACCGTATACTTAATTTTAGAAACGCATTAACACGAAGCAAGATTAATGCCCTCGTAATCCATTGGTTTCTGTGGAAAACGGAAAGCGGAACGTAATAATCATAGGTGCTGGAAGCACAGGGTCAAGCATTGCCTACAATCTTTCAAAAACTGGAAATAAAGTTACGGTTATAGATCAGCGCGGCATTGCAGGTGGTAATACTGGCAAGTCAAGCGCACTCATAAGGACGCACTACAGCAACGAAATTATTGCGAGAATGGCCCTCTATTCGTTCAATGTGATTTCAGACTTCGAAAGTATAGGCTACTCAGGTTTTAGAAAAACAGGAATGATTTTTCCCTTTCATGATAGAGACGTTGAAATTGCAAAAAGAAACGTCAGTATGCTCAAGTCCATCGGGATAGATGAAGAGATAATGGAACCTGCTGAAATCCGACATTTTTATGATGACGTGAACCTTGACAACTTTGATTTCGTAACCTATGAGCCAGAAAGCGGATATGCCGACCCTGTTGCAACATCAAATTCCTTTATGGAAAAGGCAAAGGGATTTGGGGCCGTAATGCTCTCGAAGAAAAAAGCACTAAGAGTGGACAGCAAAGGAGAGCGAGTTACAGTAACTCTTGTAGATGGTAAAGAGCTCACGGGAGACAGGGTTGTTCTAGCGACAAATGTGTGGACCAACGATCTGCTATCACAGTCAGGGGTGTCAGAATCCAATCTGCTACCGATCTCAGCCTCATTGCATGGTATAATTTACATAAGGAGACCAAAACAATATGTCGGTATGAAACCTACTCTCTGGGACCCACCTCACGCAGCATACTACAAGATGGAGGGTGAGACCGTTACTGCATTAGGGAGTTTAGACCCTGAGATAGACCGGAAAGAGGTTGATATACATGAATTCCTCCCCGAGACAGTTACCCAGGAATATCTGGAGGAATATCTTGAAAAAATCGTCTCTAGATTGCCTTCAATGCGTGACGCGACCGTAATTTCGTCATTAACTGGACTATACGACATGACCCCGGATGGACAAGCCGTAATAGATTCACTTTCAGGCTTAGGCCTGGACGGCGTATACGTATGTGCAGGTCTGAGCGGACATGGTTTCAAACTTTCCCCAGCCTACGGTAAAATCGTGGCCGATATGGTAAATGGCGAAGATCCGGAAAAATCTATTTTTGATTGGAGACCGTTCAACATGCGTAGATTCAGAGAAGGCAAATTGATAAAGTCACTCTACGCCGATATAGCAACAATATATTGAAGTCCCTTAACGGCAAGTAGAAAATAGATTCTGTACACCAAAGTTTGTCCTGAAAGCGGAACTTAATCTTGCGGACAATAGCTTAAATGTCGGCTGTAAACATATGTGCTGGATTCAATTTCACCTACGACTCAGAAATCTGGTTTAACTCGGAAATTTAATAAAGATTATACCAATCACACATTTCCAGCAGGGGTTGTCGAGATTGGTCAAAGGCGCCAGATTGAGGGTCTGGTTCCGTAGGGATACGAGGGTTCAAATCCCTCCCCCTGCATTGAGATTTGGAGAGGGATAGGTGTAACTACCCTAAAATTGATAAGCGGTCTATCTCGCAATTCCTTCTTTTATCGCATACTCCGAAAAATAGCTTATAATCAAGTCTGCGCCAGACCTTTTGAACGAAGTTAGCAGTTCCTTCACGACGCTTTTTCTATCGATCAACTCGTATTTTGCAGCATTCATTATCATTGAGTATTCACCGCTCACATTGTAGACAGCCAGAGGCAGTGAGAACGTGTTTCTAGCTTCACGCACGAGATCAAGGTAGAACATGGCTGGCTTCACCATAATTATGTCAGCGCCCTCCGAAATATCTTCTTCTATTTCACGCATCGCTTCGCGGGAATTTGCGAAGTTCATCTGATATGATCTGCGATCTCCAAAAGAAGGTGCAGAATGCGCCGCTTCCCTGAAAGGAGCGTACATGGAACTTGCAAACTTTGCACTGTATCCCATTATTATAGTATTTTTGAATCCGCTCTGATCGAGTTCTTCCCGGATTGCCTTTACCTGGCCGTCCATCATACCAGAGGGTGCAACGACATCGACGCCAGCATCAGCATAAGAATGGGCAATTTTTCTGTATTCCACCAATGTTTTGTCGTTGTCTACATAGTCGCCGGACAGGATGCCACAATGACCATGATCCGTATATTCACACATGCAGAGGTCTGCAAAAACGTTGAGAGAAGTTTTCTTCTTTAATTCCAGTATCGCCCTTTGGACTATGCCGTCTGTAGCGTAGGATTGACTTCCTGTCGAATCCTTTATTTTCGGTATTCCGAATAAGAGTACTGAACTAATTCCAGTCCTTTCATACTCCTTTGCCTTTTCAATGCCGGAATCAAGAGAATAATGATATATACCCGGCATTGTACTAATTTCTTCCTTATCCCCTATAGTCTCGTCAAAAAACATTGGCATTATCAAGCTCTCTCTTCTTACAACATTTTCAGAGAAGATTCCCCTTAAATTCTCTGTTCTTCGCAAACGTCTCATTCTCATCTCAGGATAGATCGGCATAAATCATCATCGCCAGCGGTGTTCTTTAAACTATGTACACTGGCAATACCCACATAACAATCAATCTGATAACTTTATCAGTATGACTGTTGTGAAACACTCAAAGAAACAGTTTGGAAACGGGAGTCTGCTTATAATTCGCAAAATACTTTTCGATGATTAAATAGACGCGATAGCGGACGCAGTCACCATTTATGCTTTTTGGGAGTAATGATGGTCTAACTAGCGTTCTTCCCGCAAGGTAAAAATTTCAATTTGAGAGGAGACAATAGAAAACTATGTCTCGGATTCAATCTTTTCCAGGATTGCGTTTATATCAGGGTGTTCCTCCACGTTGCGGGAGGGATATCCATATTGTCTCATTGTTTCTGCACTTTTCTCTCCGATAGCAAATAATTTCTTGTCGCCTAGCGCTCGTGTGCCATATTTATCTATGAAATATTTAAAGGAGAGAGAAGAACCAAAAAGAATGGATTTAACCTTTGAGAGTTCGTCCATTGATGCCGTATATTTCGATGGTATGATCCTGTACGCCTTGACATAGTTAACAAGTATGTTTTTTTTCTTCAAACCATCCAGAAACCATTGTGAGGTATGATCGCTTCCTATAAGTTCCAGGCTTTTCCAACCCTTGGCGATTATCAGTTCAAGCAGTCCACGTGAATTCATGTTGTCGGGATAAATTGAACTAATACCATAGTTTTCTAAAAGCGATTCAGCAGTCTTGTTCCCTATGCAAATGGCATTTGCATTCTCAATCCTGATTCCAGACATCTTGAGGGAATTTACTCCACGTTTTGACATTATCACGATGTTGCCTGTTAACACAGGTATGTCGGAGATCCTAACGTATTCAATATCGAGAACAGGGACGTATAAAATTCCTTCAAGCTTTGATTCAGGCATTGCTCCAACGTAAGCAACCTCGTTATTTGCCAAGTGTATCACCGATTTTCACTATTGAGCCTTTAATCTGAGATTCCTCTGAAAAATCCAAATCCATATCAGCTCTTGAATCGTCTATTACTGCAGAGAAGTACATTTTCTTGTCCGGGAATTTACCACGAAGGGAGACAGGAAAGTTGCATCCCAGGCCAAGCTCTCTTAAAACACGTCTCTCCGCTGACGCCTCCCAAAGTGAAACAGGATCCTGGATTTTCTTAAAAAAATCAGCAATGGGATCTCCCTTGCGGGCTACTACTGCAATGAAACCTTGGTTTGGATCAGGGGGAAGATCACGCTCGGAGAAAACGAACCCTGGGGGATTCAGACCCAAGCGATCAAGCGCAACCTTTGCTACGACAGTAGCGTCATATTCTCCGCTGAGACACTTGTTTATCCTGGTGTTTATATTTCCTCGTATCACTGAAAATTTTACGTCTTTTGCTAACAGCGATATGTAGGACTTCCTCCTGACGGAGCTTGTTCCTATCGTTCCCCTGAATTCGTTCAATGGAGTTTTGGAAACGAAGAAATCATGGGGATCTCCTCTCTTGGAAAAATAAATAACGTCGAGCCCGGGATCAATAAATGACGGCATATCTTTAGCCGAGTGGACTGCAATATCGGCCTCTTCATCAAGAACAGCTTTGTTGAGTGATGAAACAAAGACACCGTCACTACCCATGTCATAAATAGGAGAAGAATTGTTAATGTCGCCAATGGATTTTGTTGTTAATACCTCGACACCAATGGATGCGCCCTCAAGAGCCCTAGAAATCTCACTGGTTTGCCTGAGTGCAAGATCACTTCCCCGAGTTATTATTCTGACTTTTTGCATCCGTTCCCTCATCTTAAACACAGTAAAAATCTATTTGTATGCATTGTTGCGAAACTCTCGATTCTTATAAGTTAAATGACTCAAAACACTATGACGCCAGTACCTGGTTCTATCCGTAGCTTTTTTTGTTGCCGAGGAGCACTGTATAACGTTTCAGGATCTAAAGCTGTTATGGATTCACTGGCAAAGTTATTTACTTATTCTATGATTAATGGCGAGTGAAAATTTTACTTCAGACCTTAAAGGGGGAAGAAACAGAAAGAGTACCGTTTTGGTACATGAGGCAGGCTGGCCGATATCTCCCAGAATTTGCTGAATTCCGCAAAGAAGGTTTCCTGAACATGCTCCTTAATTTCGAGACTATGGCGTCCGTAAGCAGTCTTCCATTAAGGTATTACGATCCTGATGGGATAATAATTTTCTCTGATCTGCTTGTTCCGCTTTTAAAAACCGGTAGAATGATACATTACGATGAGAATCTCAGAATATCGGAGGATTACACAGCGAAGAATCTTTATGATCGTATTAGCAGGTCCACATCAAAGGCGCTGAACAAACTCAGCCAGACAGAAAAAACAGTGATTGGATTCGTAGGTGGACCATTTACTGTCGCCTCCTATATTTTTGACGGAAGAAAAACGGGATATCCCGAAACAAAGAGGATACTGGAAGAAGGCGCCTTGAAGGATCAGTTGGATCCTGTAATTGACGCCATTCTTGATTATGCAAAAGTGCAGGTCAATGCGGGTGTCGAGGTAATTCAGATATTCGACAGTTGGATTGGCTCGCTCTCTTCCAACCTTTTCAGAAAGTACCTAAACGACGTGGAAAAGGACTTTGTAGAGGACATAAAGAGACTTGGTAAGCCCGTTATATTTTTTGCTGAGGGGGCATCGCACCTCTACAACCAGATCACAGAATTGAGCTATGATTGTATATCGATAGACTGGAGACTCACACTTGACCAGTTTTCAAAGATTGATAACGACAGGCCTGTTCAGGGCAACCTTGATCCATATCTGCTGTCATCTGACACAGGAGTGTTGATGAGGGAAACAGATCGCATACTGGAAGAAGGGAAAAGATTCCGGGGGCACGTCTTTAACCTGGGCCATGGAATTCCCCCTTATACGGACGTGAAAAAACTTATTGAAATTTCAGATAGGGTGAGGCAGTTCAGATGTCATCGAAGTATGTAGTTCTGATGTATTATGGTTTTCCAGAAAATCCCGATGGTTTGATGGATTATCTGAGAGATATTTTTAAGGGAAAAGAACCGCCGGAATTCGTAGTAAAAGAAAATGAAAAGAAGATCGCTATGCTTGGGGGGACGTCGCCTTCCATTAAAATAGTCCGCGCAATCAGGGACAAGGTCGAAGATTCGCTGAGCAGACTTCTGCCAGATTATAAAGTAGTTCTTATAGCGAAGCATGTCAAACCCTCAATAAATGAGGCAAAAGAAATGATAGGCAATCCTGAAATTTCTGTGGAGGTTCCATTGTTTCCGATATATTCCAGCTTCATCTTCTCTTCTTACTTCGGACCATTTGAGAGCTCTGTTCGTTCAGAGCGAAGTATCAGAGTCAGCGACCTCTCTTCCAACAAGCCGTTTCAGCAGCATTTCATAAATAATATAAATGAAAATTTTGATACAGGCGACAGAAAGAGTCTTTTCATTTTCACAAGCCACAGCGTACCTATAAACGGCTATGAGCCTTATCCGAAAAACATCAATGATCTCGCTTCTGCTATCTGCTCAGCTACCGGTATTGACAGGCCTTTTATCGTCTATCACAGCAGAGGTCCGTTTGGAAAGAACTGGCTCGGCCCAGATTTTGAATATCTCCGAAGTTTCTGCCGCAGGAACTCAATAGAGAACGTGGTAGCGGTACCTATAGGCTTCATTTACGATCACCTCGAAGTACTATATGACCTTGATATAGACCTGAAAGGAAGACTTGCCCAGGATGGAGTTAGTTTCCAAAGAGTACCACTCCCTAACGACTCGGAAGCGACCATATCTTCTATAGTTTCTTCGGTCCTTCGTAATACAGCCGGCAATGTTTAGACCCGTATTAATAACTATGCTGAAAGTCATGACATGGACTAGCATTTGGAGGGAAAAAATATAATATAAAGTTACCTATCAAATATGAGTGTTCAGTGAAAAGATAGCGTGGAAGATCGGGGTAACCGGAATGAAAGGTTCAGGCAAATCCTCAATAATTTCACGCATTGTATATGGCACATTCGATCTCGGAGGAAGGGCAAAACCTTTCTTCAAGAAGGCGGTAACTTTTAAGCATGAAAGTAAGAATGTTACTGCCGATATATTCTTTCAGGAAATTGAGAATGATCAAGGCACTGAAAAACTCTACTTTGGTATGAATCTGATCATCGTCGCGGTCGATATCTTGAACAAGGAGAGCGTTGATTATGCAATCTCAGCCATAAAGAATTTTAAGGTGGGCAATAAAAAGCTTCCACTTGTTGTCGTTGGAAACAAATCTGACATGAAGTACGAGGCTGAGATCTGGAAGGAAGACCTAGAATACATTAAAGAAAAATTTGAAACTGAATTTTTCATCGTTTCAGCAAAGACCGGGGAGGGTATTCCTGAACTGCTTAATTATTGTGTAAATATTATGAAAGAGAATTATTATGCAAAAGAGTGACGGTAAAACAGAGGTTCTCTTTAAAGACATTCCCTTTGAAATATCCATAAACAAGAAGCCTGAGTTTATAATAAACAAGATGAAACTTGGCCACATCTCAGGAAAAAAATTAATTCTCGATGAATACGAATGCCTCTATTTGTATCTGAAAAAGGTAATCTCCCCTCTTGATAAAATTCTCAATTCTACTGCAGGTATACTCAGCGTAGTCGTTGATGATGAAGGGTTTCTTGATAGGTTCATGGTTTACACGTTCCTGAAATCGAAGGGCTTATTCGTCAATGTAATTTACAAAGCCTTCTTTTGGGACAATAATTCAAGGAGACCCACGAACGGCCCATTAATTGTTATAAAGGAAGATCAGAAGATGAGTTTTAAGGATCTGCTTGAAAATTCAGGACACGTTTATGCTGCAATAGATGACGATTATGGTATCACTTTGTTTACGTCTGAAATTGTAGAACTCAGAGGGAATGTTGGAACACCTGACTTTAATGGCATTCATGTTGAGCAGATAAATGGGACAAACATAGTATCGGAAAGAAAATTACCTGACTGGTTTGGAAATCGATTCTCTGACCTAAAGATTCTGAACAAGTTTGAAGCTGCATTGCTTTCTGGCGGGGATGATGAGAAAAAAGCACTTGGAAGCGTTACGTTGGGCGCATTTTCTGATATTGTCCAAAGAGGATTTATAGTTCGTTCGGGATTCAAATATGGCGCAAACTTCAGACTCTATTCAAGGAGTATGGATGATCACGCCGAATTTCTTTTGCATGTTATAGAGGAGCCGGAAGAATGGTATAAGATCAGCAGGGCTGTCCGGGTTGCTCAGGGTGTCAGAAAGACTATGATTTTCGCAGGGGATATGGGTGGAAAAATATTATATATAAAAATAAATAGGGTAAAGGACAATTTCTTTTCGAATCAGACCTGAGCCTCGAAATCGTCAATTGTATTACTGAATTCTTTGTAGTCTCTGATTGTGCCACGATCTTTCATGATTTCTCTTGCGAGAAGCCAGTATATCACAGCGAGCGATCTGCGTCCTTTATTATTAGTAGGAATCACCAGATCAACAAAATCCGTCTTGTTATTGGCATCACAGAGCGCAATAATTGGGACACCAATGGACCTTGCCTCCTTCATAACCTGTGTATCAGCAAGAGGATCTGTGATCACTACAACTTTTGCCTCAATGTAGCTGTTAAGCTGTGGATTTGTCAAAGTTCCGGGTATAAATCGACCCGTAAGGGGGACTGCTCCTATAACCTCGGAAAAACGAGACACTGGTTTAAACGCATACTGGCGCTGAGCCACGACAAGAATATCGCTGGGCTTAAACCGGCTAAGCATCTTTCCTGCTATTATTATTGCCCTGTTCGTTTTCTTTATGTCCAAAAGATAAAGGCCATCATTCCTGATCTTGAAGATGTAATCCTGCATATCTTTCGATTTTACCTGTGTCCCTATGTGAACACCAGATTTCTGGTAATCTTCCTCTGAAAGTAACATCGGTTCTTCTTCCATTGATATATCTCCTTTCTGCACTCCTCGTTATTGGTAGCTTATATATTTACATTTTCGACGAAAGTAAGCATTTCGATAATTTTGATATAAAAAGTTCCCAAAATAGGTGATTAACTGTCTAGTGCTTTTATTCCCATTCGATTGTTCCCGGAGGCTTATCAGTGATATCGTATACTACTCTGTTTATTGCAGGGACAGAATTAGTTATTTCTGTAGATACCCTCTCAAGAAATTCCCAGTCAGGTCTTGAAAAGGTTCCGGACATCGCATCCGTAGTATCAATCATTCTTATGGCTATTGACTGACCGTAGCTTCTCTTGTCTCCATGAACGCCGGTTGTTTTTACCGGAAGGAGTACAGCAAAATACTGCCATGGTCTTTTCGAGCTATCGAGATATTCTTTTTCAACGCTGGCCTCCAGGATCTCTGTAACTTTCTGAAGAAGCTCGACCTTCTCCTTCGTCACCTCCCCGATTATTCGAACTGCCAGACCAGGACCAGGAAACGGTTGAAGATCCGTGGGCATTTTCAGGTAATCGGAAACGGCTCTAATTTCATCCTTATAAAGGTCTCTCAGTGGTTCTAGAAGTTTCAGTTTCATATGTTCTGGTAAGCCTCCCACATTGTGGTGGCTCTTTATTGTATCTCTTACAGATCCACCGCTCTCTATCCAGTCAGGCGCAATTGTACCCTGAAGAAGTGTGGATGCCTCGAACTCCTTAGCTACTTTTTCAAAAACGTCTATGAACAGTTTACCGATAGTTTTTCTCTTTTGCTCTGGATCCGTAATCCCTTGAAGAGCTTCAAAAAACATGGAGGAGGCATCAATGATTCTATAGTTTATATCGTATTTTCTGAATAGTTTTTCTACCCTGACAGATTCGTTTTTCCTCAATAATCCTGTGTCTACAAAGACGGCAAGGATGTTCTCTCTGTCTGCCATGGCACAAAGGACTGCGAGAAGCGAACTGTCCTGACCACCAGAGCAGGCAAGGATTCCCCTTCCCTTAAGATTTGATCGAATGTTATCCACTGCTTCCTTTACGAACTTATCTGAATTGACCATACGAATGGAGATGACAATTCAAGAATAATACTTTCTCAGCGAATTAATTAATTTCAGATAGTAATACACTATCATGCATTCTCAGGAACTTTTTGATTTGTCCAGGGATCTTTTTCCAGGCGGAGTAAATTCTCCTGTAAGGTTTTACCAGCCATTTCCAAGATTCATGCAACGGGGCAAGGGATCAAGGATCTTTGACATTGACGGAAATGAATACATTGACTATTGCCTTGGTTTTGGCCCTATGATCCTAGGGCACGCCGATGAAAATGTTATTGCAGCCATAAAGGAACAATCGTTGGACGGTTCGCTGTTTGGCGCGCCTACCTTACGAGAACTAGACCTTGGTGACACCATACGTTCAGCCATATCTTCGATAGAAAACATGAGATTTACAAATTCTGGAACTGAGGCAACCATGCATGTATTGAGACTCGCCAGATACTTTACCGGCAGGGATTTACTTGTCAAGATATCTGGAGGATTCCACGGTTCGCATGACATGTCGCTCAATACAGATAGGGATTTTGACGGCAGTGCGAAAAACGTTACCATTGAAGTGCCATTTAATAATTCAGAGGCGCTAGAGTCAGTGTTCAAAAAATACGGAAAGCGAATAGCGGCCCTGATCCTTGAACCGGTTCTGGGTAACGTAGGCGTTGTACCACCCAGGATAGAATTCCTCAAACATGCCAGATCTGTAACCCAGCAATACGATTCCCTACTGATATTCGATGAAGTGATCACTGGGTTTCGATTCCATTTCGGTGGTTACCAGGATATCGTAAAAATTAAGCCAGATCTAACAACCCTGGGGAAAATAATAGGAGGTGGGCTTCCCGTCGGTCTTTTTGGTGGACGGAAAGACATAATGAGCAAAGTTGCCCCTGAGGGAAAATTCTACCAGCAAGGAACATTTTCAGCAAATCCTCTTGTTATGGCTGCCGGCATAGCTACTTTGGATAAACTTAGACATGCAGATTATGGAAAATTAGAAAAATACACCGCCTCTCTTGTTGAGCACATCAAAAAAACGTTCAAAAACCAGGAAATGGATGTAACAGTAAATAGAGTCGGAGGCATGTTCACAGTATTTTTCACAAAGAATGAAGTGACTGATAATGAAGGCGCCCAACGAAGTGATGATACTATGTACGCGAGGTTCTTTAATTCTTTACTAGAAAATGGAATTTTCATCCCCGGTTCAAAGTTGGAAACATGTTTCGTTAGCTTCTCACATACTGAGGCCGATCTGCGACAGACGAAGGAAATTTTGGACAAGATATCGGAAAAAATGGATTGATAGATCGCTCTAAAGCAAAGATTACCTGGTGAGTAAAATTAAGTCTGGACTCTGAAAATCGCAAGGTAATCTGTGTATTTTTTTATTTGTACGACTCACAAATTTATTCCACGGTATGTTTTCACTCGGAAATATAAATTGGAGGACTTGGTGAGTCCTTCAATTTGAAAGCGAAATGCCATGGAAGCGATAGCTTGATTTTATGTTATTTTCTTCTTCTTTGATTCACCAATGTATCCTTAGCAGAGTTAAAGTTTAGAAAATCTACGGAAGGGATTCCAATGAGCAATAGCATATTGTTGGATTTTTCCAATGGAGCGGGAGTTTCGACTTCAGTCAATGATTTCATAAGCCCCTGCAATTTTGAAACGGCAAGATTGAAAGAAACGTCGGAGAGCTTCGAAAAGCTGGCGATATAGAAATTTTTTCGTATCATCTCTTGAACATTTTTCATATAGCTGTCATCGGAGGAGAGGACCTCTTCTGCTATTAGATTCAAAAGAAATGATTGTGACTTCAGAAAAGAGAAAAGAACCTCCCTAAGATTGTTAATATCTTGGGACCCTAGGCTCAAATCCACTTCACTTTGGGAAATGGAATCAAATGCAGCTTCATTTATTGAATAGTACTTCTCGACATAGCCTTTTTTAACCTTAACACTGGGCTCCCTCAGAAATCCATCGGAAACAAGTTCTGCAACCGCCTGATAAAGGTTGGATCTGGTTGTCTGCAAGGTCTTTGACATCTGAGTAACAGTCATGGGACCTTTCTGCATAAGCAACAGAACTATACCTAACTTTGTTGGATTCCTAAAATTGCTTATGAATACATCGGATCTCTTTTGCTCCACCATGGGAGTATATTTATATATCAATTAAATATCTACGTATAAGTGAAAATAATACGTATAAGGAGAACTTTTATGGAAGAGGGCTCAGAAACTAGAAGAAAAAATTTCAAACTCACAGTATCCAACCTCGCAATATCGCGTGCAGGCACCTCGGCATTTTCTCTCATGATCCTCTGGATCACGCTTCAGCTTACCCATATCCCTGCCATTGCAGGCCTTGCAGACGGAATGTTTACACTTCCGTTGTTTTTCTCATTTTTCGTCGGCTCCTTCATTGACCGTTCTCGTGACAAAAAATTGATAGCTATAATTGCGTCAATTATTCGTTCCATTTCTATATTCCTGCTTTTCATTGCTGTGAGCACACACATTCTTGCCGTAATCGTGTTTTTTATATTCCTCTGCGTAGTCATAATGGGATTCACCTCAGATATAAGCAACTCTGTAAGAGCCATCTGGGTGAAAGTGTTCCTTAAGGATGAAGAATACCAGAAAGGCTCCGCGTGGATGATGGGCATCGGATCCCTCGCTGAAATGGCAGGTTTCATCGCTTCCGGAATTTTCATTTACATTGGATTTCTAAAAGGAATATCTGCCCTTTTCGTGGTTCTGGTGGCTTCATGCGTTCCGATAATATTTATCATACAAAAACCAGATCAAAGGGAAAGGCAGTCTGTCAAAAACGACATGAAGAAGGGGCTGAAATTTCTAAAAGAAACCAAAATTATGCAGCAGATGATTTTTCTAATGATCATAGCGAATCTAGCTGTTGCAATGATGGGAATAGCATTCACCGTTCTTGTTGAAGAGATCTTTAAACTGAATGCCATATATTTCAGCATCGTATTCATATTGGTCTCTCTTGGAATTGTTCTGGGATCAATGCCTGGCTCCAGAGTGAAAGGAAAACTTGGCTTTATAATTATACCCCTCCTGCTGGTGACGGGCGCCATGTTCGTATCAATTGCGTTTCTCCGGTCCATATACCTAACATATATTCCAGTATTGGTCATTGGGTTCTGCGTCGGAATGATCAATCCGCCAACCGAATCCGTTCTGATCAAGAGAATACCGGAAGAAATGATGGCGCGTTCAATGGGGATGGTCAATACGATGGCAATATCAGTGACTTTTTTCTCCGGAACTATAGGCGGGCTGATAATACAGTTTACTTCGATCTTTTACCTGTTTCTGATAATCGGCTCTCTCGTTATATTGTCGGGTTTTGGAATATTTTTCATGAAGGAACTCAGGGATGCTCCAGTGAAATAATGGATGCCAATTTCAATGAGTTTATTTATCGATTTCACTTAATGTAACATTAAACATGACAACTGTAGTATGCAACAAATGTGGAAAAAAAAGAAGCGGGTTTTCATATAAGGTCACATGCGAATGCGGAGGTATATTTTCAATCATTCCGGATTTCAAATTCAGGAGTGAAAACTTATGGGAGAATTTTCCATATCTGAAGAAGGTAAATAGCCTGGGAGAATGCGAAACTCCAATGGTCTCATTTGATAATATGTCTATGAAACTTGAATATTTTTCTCCAACCTATTCTTACAAGGATCGCGGATCTCGCACACTCATCTCGTGGCTATCCCAGAACTTAAAACACGGCTCGATAATAAAAGAGGATTCCTCGGGAAATGCCGGTGCTTCCATAGCAGCCTATGGAAATGCTGCAGGATTTGAGACTCATATATTCGTTCCTGAACACGCTGTCAGGGAAAAATTGGCGCAGATAGAATCCTATGGTGCACACGTGCATAAAATTCCTGGTAGCAGGGAGGATGTCACGCGTGCTGCACAGGAATATGAGGGATATTTCGCAAGCCATGTACTTAATCCTGAATTCAGGGATGGTATGCGCATGATAAGCTATGAGATATTCAAGCAGGTTGGGCAAGCAAGGATTCCTACCGTTTATGTTCCTCTTTCGGCAGGCACCCTATTCCTTGGTATAGTTTCAGGATTTGAGCATCTCTATTCATCAGGTGAGATCGAAAGTGTTCCGAGATTTGTCGTTGTCCAGCCTGAATACGTCTCTCCCATATGTTCCGTAATCAACTGTGTCAAGCGAGATGAAACTGATTTTAAGGATTCCATTGCAGACGCCCTGGTCTCGAGGAAACCTGCACTGGCAGAGATGATAATCCAGAAGATAAAGGAGCATGGGTCATTATGCCTATCCGTGAGCGAAGATCAGATAATAAACGCAAGAAGGAAACTTGCGTTGATGGGTTTTTTGGTCGAATACAGTTCAGCGACTGTTCTTGCTGCATATGAAAAGCTTGGGCATTCTGAGGAAGCATTATTGATAATGACTGGAAATGGGCTAAAAAACCTGTAATCTAATTATTTTGTTCCTCTTCCGGAAACTTGTGGTCTTCTATCGTATCACCATTAACTATCAGGGAATAAGTAAGGGCCGCCCCACCTTGCTTCACTATAATCGACACGCTGCAATACTTTGTGAGAGAAAGATTGATCGCCCTTTTTAGTTTCTGTAGATCTACGTTTCCCTCGAAGATATAGCTTATATTTACTTTGGTGAGTGTCTGCGGATATTCTTGTCTCCTTTCGCCTGTAACCTCGCACCTGAATCGCTCATAATCCGTTCGCATTTTAGGAAGCATGGTAACAATGTCTGCAGCAGAGCAACCACCCATAGCCATGAGCAATAACTCTGTAGGGGAATAATATGTTTCAGAATTGGCAAGTGGATCCTTCAATCTGACCTCATGTTTCCCATCCTGCGAAAGAAAAAATTTACCCTTTTCGTATTGAAACGAAACTTTCATAAAAGGTTTATTTGTGTATAGGATATTTACTTTTCCGGTACTTTTTTGAGCGCAATCCCAAGAGCTTTTAGAGCACCCATCATTGCTGAGAGACCAGCAGAAATGTCCGGATCTTTAAGTAATGCATAAAGACCCATAAGGCCAATTGATTCAGGATTCTTTGCACCGCTTACCATGTTATCAAAGATCAGATCGCTGTTGAATGCTATTGCCTTTAAGGTGTCTCCAGCTCTCTCGCTGGACAGAGAATGTGACAGGGCTGCGAGAACGTTCACCATTTTTACAACGCCAACCAGAGCATCCCTTGAAGTAAGAAATGTCGTAAGAAATTCAAGATCACTAGGGAGGTAATCGGATGACAGATCATCTAGGATCTCTATAAGGCCAGATTTTCTCATCCTGGTAAGGAGATTGAGAAGCGAAGTCAGCGCATCTTTGTTCTCTAGTAAACCTATTATCAGTGGCTCAATGTCGTCATCTATCTTTGAAACATCTTGTTTATCTGCTTGCTGTTCGTCAACCATAATTACACCACACCCCTTAAAACTGTTGAGAAGTAAGTATTAGAAGCAGACCACTTGAGCAGAAAGTCACCTTTATTTTCCTGTATTGTCCTCAACTTCTTCCCTGGAGCTTCTACATAACTGAAAGCAGTATCTTTTCCCGTTATTACAACCTGAGGGGCCGTTCCCTGGAAAACGCTATCAGAAAGTCCTCCTACAGTCTCAGAGATGATTCTGGCCACAACAAATGAAGCTTGCATGTATCCTGAAGCTGAGGACTTTGCGTTACTCAAATTATTCGAATCGCCAATGCAGAAGATGTTGCTCTTTCCCTTCAATGTTAGCGTGGACGGATCGACATTGACGTACCCTTGCTCATCTGTCAAGCCGGACGCTTTGAGGAATTCCTGTCCTCTGTGCGGAGGAGAAAGAACTAAAAGATTGTAATTGAGTTTGGAACCGTCTGATCCTGTTACTTCCTTATTTTTTGGATTTATACTTGTGACAGCGAACCCTGTTTTGTATTCGATATTCTTTCTCTTTAGTATCGGTTCTATAATCTGTGAAAGTTGTTCGTCGTGAGTCACACCAGAAAATGGCGACAGATAAGTGATCTTTGATTTCGCCCTTACCCCCTTGTCAGTCAGGTAGGAATCGAGCAAAAAGGAGAATTCATAAAGAGATTGTGGAGACTGGATAGGCTGACCTGTACTCCCTACAACAATGTTTCCGCCGGAAAACGATTTCAGGTATTCTCTGAGTTCCATCGCATTCTGTAAGCTATAGAAATGCTTGGCCTCCCCGTCGTATCCTGGTACCTCTTCTGTGGCGTATCTGTTGCCAGTTGCAATTATTATGTAATCGCCTACGTAACTTTTTCCGGAGCGTAAAAATACTATGCTATCATCCGGGTTAACCCTCAGGATCTCATCATCTATGTAATCTATGCCATTGTTAAGAAGGAAATTCATTGGTTTCACGCTGTCCCTGTAGTTCTTGTAACCGAATGGTATAAAAAGACCATCTGGCTTGTAAAAATGCCTGAACGTTTTTCCTATAACTGTGATCTCAAGTTCATCTTCTCCAGCATGTGATCTTAATTTGTTTGCCGCAGTAATCCCAGCCGATCCATCGCCCAATATTAAAACACTCTTAGATGCTACCATTCAAATACACTTCCATTTTCTAAGTAACGTTCTGTTTTTACTCAGAAAGAAAAAAGGTCTGCCCAAATTATGATCGATGAAATATGTGTTTAACAACAACCGTAAATTCCATCGTGAAGCAGACCTCAAATACACAAACACTTTATCGCTTTGATTTATTAGTATTTTTGTTTTTGTGATAATTGGCAAAAGATTACAAAATAATCTTTTGGAATAGACATGTAACACAAAATGGATAGTGTACTGAATCTGCTGTAAAATTGAAAAGGTCCTGCACAATTCGGATTTGAAGAGGCGAAACTATGCAGGACCAGTTAGATGTAGTGAAAGAAGTAATAAGTAT
>JAJSLM010000008.1 GCA_026127925.1 Thermoplasmatales archaeon | reverse complement strand
AGGATATTGAAGAACAGAATGGAGAAGAGAAGGAGGTTGAAAGAAAATGTCTCATAAAACAGCGGAAAAACTGTCCAAAATTAGAGGGCGCAGATCAGAAAGTATTGCGATATCTATCTTATCAGAGTAATCAAGGACAGACGGATATGCTTTGAGCCCAAGAATTTCGCCACCCTTTTTGTTTATCGGGATTATTTTACCCTTGAAACCACCATCCTTTAGGTCTTTAACTATCTCGTAACCAATCTTTGTCTCATCGCTAGAAGCACCAACCACTGCTACACTTTCTGGATAGAAGAAACGATCTAAGCTCATAACCAGTAATTTTAAGATACCATATAGAATTTGACCTGGCTATGTGGCATCAATTCCAATCCAATGTTCCTCTCTTACCACCTTATTTATCCTACAATTAATTATCTTTTATGATCATGAATGTCTAATTCAAAATCTCTCATCCAAAATTACGAAGAAATCGGAACTTCAAACCTACGCCGGAAAATCCTTGATCTGATTGATCGCTCAATCTCCGAATTCTATCCTGCGACAATAATGAACAAGGAAATTGGTGCACTAGAAACTGAATTTCAAAATATGAGAAGACTCTTCATAATAGGATTTGGTAAATGCTCTCTGTCAATGTTCAAGGGTTTACCAGATTCGTTAACGGAACGGGCAGAATACAGTGGGGTAATTGTTCCAAAAAATCTTGAAACTGGAGATTACGGAGGACGCCCTGAGGTTTTGAAGGGAAATCATCCTATCATAGGAATGGATACTGAGGTCTCCTCAAGAAAACTTCTTTCCAAATTGAGCGGATTGTCCGAAGATGATACTGTCATTGTACTTATTTCGGGTGGCGGTTCTGCACTCTTTGAGATCCCTGAAGATGGGATCACTTATGATTTCATTGCTTCCATTTCAAAGTGCATAATGAACAATGGTGGAGACATTGACGAGCTGAATGCTGTAAGGCAATCCATTTCGAAGGTTAAGGGAGGAAAACTCGCAGGTATGCTATATCCTTCCAGAGTTTTTTCGTTTGTAATATCAGACGTACCAGGCGATAGGGAAGACATTATAGCTTCAGGTCCACTCGTTATGGCACAAACAACGAAAGAAGAAAGAAAGAACATTATTAGAAAATTTGAGCTTTTCTGCCCAGACCTGAATAAGATAGATGATAGATATATAGATTATAAGGCACATCATGAATCGTTTGAGAGAGTTAAGCAAAAAATCATTCTGAAAAACCATGATATTGTTCAATTCTTTGTTGACAAACTAAGAAATGATGGGGATTCCGTTGTAGACTTGGGATCAAACATCCAGGGCAATGTAAAGGATGCCAGTGAGTACTTTGTGGAGCGAATGAAGAAAGCCTGTTCCATGTTGGGCCCATCCTATGTTATTGGAGGGGGCGAAACAACTGTAGATGTTCGTGGCAATGGGATAGGAGGGAGAAATTGCGAGCTTTCAGTCAGAGTGGCAAGGTTGATGGATAAGGATGACGAATTCATGTTTTCAAGCATAGGTACAGACGGTATCGATGGGATTTCCCCTGCAATGGGAGGTATTGTTGATAAAGAATTTGTGAAAGAAACTTCAAAAGCTGAGATGGATGAATCTCTTAAGAAAAATGATACCTACAATCTCCTAAACAAAAGAAGGTCTGCAATAATCACTGGCTTCACAGAAAATAATGTATCAGACATAATGATTGGTTATTATGGCGGAAAATACTAAAATAGACAGCAAAGGGAGGATCCTCCTTTTAAAATCAGATGACGCTTCCGGCTTATTGTATACGGAGACAAATCTTGCGATAATAAGGGGAAAAAAAGTGCAGCTGGATTCGAATCTTGCAATTTCTCCGGGCGATACAATTTCGATTGGTAGAGATCAATTCATAGCTATGCCACCTGGTCCCGTCTACTTCAAGGACTTTGCTGAACGTGGAGCGCAGATCATACAGGCCTGGGATGCATCTATTATAATAGGATACTGCAAAATTAGTCCTAGAATGAATGTCTTGGAAGCTGGGGCCGGTTCTGGAGCGCTGAGCTATTCTATACTCACAGCATTAGGAAATAATGGGACACTTGTGACAGTTGAGAAGGAACAGAAATATATTGAACTTGCAAAAAAGAATCTGTCGTCAATTTCCGATTTCAACAACTGGACATTAGTTAACGAAGACATTGCCACTGTAAAATTAGATCGCAAATTCGATGCTGTAGTCCTGGATATTCCGGAGCCTTGGAATAGTATCGAAAATCTCTCCAGGTATGTCAGGCCTGGATCTATTGTTTCGTGTTATCTTCCAACTTTCAACCAGGTTGAGAAAACAGTACTATCCCTGCACAAATTTGGATTTTATTATCTTGAAACATTCGAGATCGTGAAAAGGAATCTCTTGGTCAGGGAATCCGCGGTAAGACCGGACAACAACATGATAGGACATACTGCGTTTCTTGTTTTTGCAGTGAGATTGAGTGGAATCGTTTTTGATTGATGTGTTGTCGCCATGAGAGATATTTGACAAATTCTATATTGTAAGATGATCTATTGTTAATCGTTGGATAAAAAAGAAGAGGTCATATGTGAGAGATGCAACGGGACAGGATTTGTTACCGACGAAAACTCACATCAGGATGTTTGCCCGGTGTGCCTTGGCCTGGGAACTATAATCCAAAATAGAGCGAAAATAACACTGACACGTTCTAAATCCGGTCTTAAGAAAAACGTTATTTGGACGCTTATAGCGCTTTCAATCTATTATGTAATTTTTTTCTTCTTTTACATTCGAGGAGATTTAAACATACTGGCCACTGTTGTAGTCCTAATTGCAGGCCATATGGCAGCTATATCATACATAGTCGGATACATGATAATTAAATCCCTGCATAGATTGTGAATGATGCCAACATTCACCGTTTATGTTTGAAGTCTCGTTGTTCATGGCATGTTATTAAACGTATTCTTAGGAAATGACATGACCTTACGTGAACTCTTCGTGTAACATGGGATGCACGTTGCGAAGTAGACCAACATCAATGGGCCAAGAAAAATATATGCGAGATACAAAAGATATCAGGCTCTGCGTATATGATCACATATCCCGGCTTCCGGATTTGAACCAGAGACCTGCGGATTACGGCGGTTTTCCAGCCGTGGATTCCCTCTACAGTCCGCCGCTCTACCAACTGAGCTAAGCCGGGTTTTGTAAACCGTGAATATTCATACACCTTAAAAATATTGACATTAAAACCGGTCAAGCCGGAACATTAACAAAATGTTAAAACGGATCGTTCGATACCCTTTAACTAACGTTGGTATGTTTCTGAAGTGATATATATGGATTCTGAAGAGCTTTCTGTTTCAATGGAAAAGTATTACGGAGAAAGAATAGTAACCGCCTTGATAGGCATCGAGGCTGACATGGATATGGTAGACGCAGTCGGAGAGAAATTCTCCACAATGAAGCACGTTGAGGACGTGTTTATTGTTACGGGGGATTATGATGTAATGCTAAAGGTGAGATTTCCAGATTACAATGAATTTCAGGACTTCTTGGTCAAAGAGGTTGTAAATGTTGAAGGGGTTAAGAAATCCAAGACAATGATGGTACTATCCATAAAGAAGGAGATGGGAAGGAGGATTGGAGCGTGATACTATGGATAAACAGTTATATGATGAGGTTCTGTTCCTTCTGGATGAATTGTCGCAAGATACTACAGTTCCAAGGAATGTGAGAAGAAACGCGACAGATTCAAAGAACAGGCTTATGACGGGAAGGGAAAGTCTTGATATTAAGTGCGCGTCTGCTGTGTCGGTACTTGAGGAAATGGCGAATGATCCAAATGTACCTTCTCATGGCAGGGCTGCTCTTTATACCGTTATAAGCAAGTTGGAAGCGTTGGCTAAATCCCAATAAATTTTTTAAATTTCCGTTTTCCGTAAAAGAAATATACAAGTAATTATTCAATATAGTTACATATATATATAATTATAATATTAGGGATAGATCGTATGACACTTTCGGAATTAAGTGATAAACTGGCAAAGTATCTCATCCTTTCGGATATCCCGCGTAGCGTAGCCTACACGCTTGTTTACATCAGGGACAAAGATGAGGTAACTAGTGTGGAGATAGAGAGAGAAACCGGACTAAGGCAGCCTGAGGTTTCTGTTGCAATGCAATGGTTGAGACGAAAGAATTGGATAACCAAAAGGAACTTAAAAAGAGAAGGAAAAGGCAGACCAATACACGGATACAAGCTTTCAAAGAGCTTCAATGAGATTCTCGATGAAATCATTCAAACACAGGCAAACAAAATTAACGAGATAAACGAGAATATCAGCAGAATCAAAGGATTCCGCGTTTAGACCTTTTTACCTCAATTTTTTTAACCTTATTTTTTTCACCAATAATTATAAGATCGCACAAGTTTGTGAAAATTCCGACTTCCGCAACCCCAGGAATCATTTTTATTTTCCTTTCCAGAATTTTTGGATTCGTTATGATTCCAAAATCGCAATCAACTATGTGATTTCCGTTATCTGTCTTGAACGTGCCATTATCACGTAATGTGCACTTGCCACCCATATTCTCCAGCATCTCAACGGTTGTGTTTCTTAGGAAAGGGAATATCTCTATAGGTACAGTGAATTTACCGATACCTGCAGATTTTAGTTTAGAACTGTCGATGATGATACAGATTTTTTTGCTCCTGCTGGCGACAATCTTCTCTCTCAGAAGAGCGCCGCCCCCACCTTTTATCATATTTCCACGTAGATCAATCTCATCTGCTCCATCCACATCTAAATCAATACCATCAGGTATGCTTTCGACAACTTTTATTCCAAGTTTTCTTGCCATAGTTTTTGTGTCTGTCGATGTGGCAACGCATTTTATATTTAGACCACCAGAAACCTTTTCGGCAAGATGTTTTATAAAATATGCCACCGTAGACCCCGTACCTAGTCCGACCACTGTGTTCTCCCTAACTAGATCCACAGCTTCCTTGGCAGCCAACGATTTCTCAGCATCAATCCCCTCGATAGACACATTCGGTAATAGCATGTATTATTTTTTAATTGCTGGTGGTTTTCGGCTCACATATTTGATATGTGATACAATTAGGGGAGCCATAGGAATGTTATTTTTAATTGAGCTTCATGTAGCCCGAAGAAAAAGAATATAGGCCATATTTAAGGAATGTAAAACAAACTGAAAATTAAGAATTAGTGAAGGTTTTTAAAAAAATTAGAAAAAAATTATTTTTCGAAATCTTGGAATTCTGAGTCCCAAATTATTCCCTCGTTCTTCACCTTTCCCGTAAGATAAAATATCAGCATAGCTATTCCGACCGTTGCGAGATTCAAGACCAGCGAAAAAATACCTATGTAGATGAAGTCTAACGGTTTATATAGACTAGATGCGAACGAAATCTCGAACAGGAAATAGAGGGCCGATCCCAGTCCGACCAACCATCCCGCAGCAACAGCCCACTTGTTCAATTTTCTGGTATAGAGTGAGATAAAGACCGCAGGCAGAGTTTGCAGGATAAATGCACCACCAAACGTCTGCAGGAATATTATGTCCTTAGAAGCAACCGGAATGAATGAAAACAAGAGCGCAAGCACGATTATGACTATGACAAGGAATCTAGATAGCCATGACTGTGTCTTAGAAGATGCTTTCTGATTTATGTACTCGTAGTAAACGTTTCTTGTAAGTAAGTTCGCCGATCCAAGCGCCATTATGGAAGCTGGAACTATACTTCCAACAACAACTGCAGCGAAAGCAAATGCGGTGAATGCTGATGGAAACATTTTCAGCACCACATCCGGAAATGCAAGACTACTGAGGTTCGATGGGTAGAGAGAGCCACGTTGAACAACGGCGGCTATCCCGATAATTGCCACAAAAAGAAGAAGAACGTTATATAGAGGCAAAAGGGCTGAATTTCTACGAATTGTCTTGGTGTTCTTTGCACCAAGTGTTCCGGTTATTGCATGTGGGTAAAGGAAAAGTGCCAGTGCAGATCCTAGGGCAAGTGTAACATATCCGAGCTCAAGGGACGGGCTTAATTTTACTGTTATAGGGCTTATTGCAGCAGCGCTCTGAAACATATGTGCAAATCCACCCAGCTTTATCGGGACGTAAATGACTATCACAATCACTGCAGCCCATATTATTGCGTCCTTTATTATAGCTGTAAGTGCAGGTGCTCTCAAACCACTGAAAAAAGTAAAGCCGGCTACAAGGAGGAATGCAATCGATAGGCCAATTGTCGCAGGAATGGCCAGGGATTCCATGACGAATTTTATGCCTACGATTTGCAATGCAATGTAAGGGATTTCAGCGACGACGCCAGTCAGGGCAATGATCATAGCCAACGATCTACTGGAAAATCTGTCCTTCACATAATCCGCAGCCGTGATGTAACCCCTTCTCTTTGAAACATTCCACATCCTAGGCATCGTAGCATAAACTATTGGATAGATCATAATCCCATAAGTTATGGCATACATTCCGAGAGCACCAGAGGATGAAGCAAGTCCAGGAACTGCGACTAGGGTATACGCAGTATAGAGATCCCCACCCAGCAGGAACCAGATGACAACCGTTCCAAACCTATGCCCTCCGATACCCCATTCAGAGATATCTTCCATTGTTTTTGGCTTTCTCCAGAAATAGGCAAGAAAACCAGCTACGAGCACACCGATTACTATTACAAAGAATATGACGTAATCTCCAAGAGCAAATGATCCCATTTATGCACCACCTGCTCCAAGGTTCTTGTCCTTTCTTTCTAACAAATACACCATGGAGATCAAAATCGCTGCTATAAATATCCACACTAGCTGGTACCAATAAAAAAATGGCCACCCACCAAGCGTTGGATTTACTCGGTCGTAAATACCTATTCCAAGTACCATAAAAAAATACGGTATAGCAAGCAAGATAAATTTCAGAATAGCATTCATTGTCAGACATTAACGAATAAGTTATTATTAAGTTTTTTGTCCATGGTTATTTTTTGAAATATAATATGTTTCTTAGATTTAATATTAGACGAAGAACTTTAGATATTTTTAACAACTTAGAAAATATTATTAAACAATAAGAAATGTTATTACAAAAAAGACCATAACAGTCCTCATGGAAAGTAAATCTTGGAAGGATTCCTTCGCCGAGCTTGAACGTATTGTGCTGCCTACAGACACGAATCCGATAAATGATCTTTATGGAGGACGTTTAGTCGAATGGATAGACAATGTTGCCTCAATAACGGCTGCACGGCATTCCAGAAGAAGAAATGTTACAGGGAGTATAGACAGCCTCTTTTTCCTTTCTCCCATTCATCTTGGGGACATAGTACATTTAGCATCCAGACTAAATTATGTGACCAGAAGTACTATGGAAGTGGAAGTAGATGTTTATGCCGAGGACAGCTTAACGGGAGACAAGAAATTCACCACAACTTGTTTCCTTACCTACGTGGCAATTACCCAGGATGGTAAACCAACAGAAGTGCCTCCATTGGTCCTTGATGAGGAGGATACCATTCGACGGTTTAACGAGGGAAAAAAGAGAAGCGAAGCCAGATTGATAAACCTGCAAGAGGCAAAAAAGAAGGTACCAAAAGAAATATAATTTATACAACTAATGCATGTAATTAAACAATGGAACTTACTACAATAAGTGCAATATTGTTCGGACCATTTACTTCGTCCCTTCCATCGCAAATTTCAGGCATAACCGGAAGGATATATGAGATAGTTGCCTCGGTATCAGCCATAATAATAGCAATTCTTTGGATACCTATTGCAATAAGCTTTTTTGGTGCAGACGAGAATCGGAGGTACGAGGCAAAAGCAAGAATGAAAAATGCTCTCATAGGGACGTTTATTTACGTCATAGCAGTTAGTGGAATTCTATACACCGTTGTAACATTCATAATCACGGGCTCATGAAGATGATCTCACTAAAGATCGCAACTGGGATACTGTATTACATAATAGATGCAATAAATCTGCTCTATAAGACGTTGATACAATACTTTTGGTATAACACGATTTCATATGGGCTTTCCCCCAGCAACGCATTTCTTATTCCGGACCTGAAGAACCAGTCGTTCTTGAATCTTTATAATATGCTTTTTAAATCAGCGTTCCTGCCAATTTCCGCTGTAGCAATAATCGTATCGTCCTTGGCCGTCCTTTTCTACAACGCCTTCTATAAGCCCCTAAATCCCGGCTATAACCTTATGAAGTTGGTCGCGGCAATTTCCATAGCCGCCCTCTCTCTTTTGATAGTGGAGAGCATTCTCATGGAGTTACAATATAGTTTTGATTACCTGTTCAAAAACATAGGGTTAAACTGGTATAGTTTCTATAATTTCTCTGGAGGATTTGCAAAATTCTCAGTTTCGCACCCGATAAGTTCCACGAATCAGGAAGTCCTTCAATTTCTCGTATTATCTGCATATTTTATCGCAGTCATATCTCTTTTTGGAGTGCTAATGATGCGCCAGGCACTTATGATATTGATGATTCTGATCCTCCCATTCACAACTATATTATTCTCTTTAAACATAGGAAAAAAATATGCGAAGATTGTTTGGGAATTTATAGCAGAGATGATGGTATATCCTTTTCTTGTGCTCCTTTCCCTGTACATGGCATCTATATTTTCTGCCAACATTCCTCTTCAGCTTGCTTTCCTGTTCGTACCGATAGTGATACCGGCAATACTCTTCTTCTCTGGCAGAGGACTCACCTCCCTTCCACTTCTCAGTTTCGTCGGGGGATTAACAATGGGCACAGCAGTTTCGAGGGGGATCGGTCTGACATCAGGGTTGGGGGGGACAGTGTTATCTGATTCGATCGGAGGGAGCGTGAAGACCATGGCTCTTTCTCCCCTGCAAGATAGAATCCCGCAAAAAACAGCGAGTATGAAGAGATCGCCGGATAACTCACTTCCATGGAAACAGATCCTGGATGAGGAAATGAAATACAGGAAGCCAGATAGTGAATTATGAAATATAGGATACCATCAAATCTGTACAATTTCAAGCCTACGATGTTCGGGATAGAGCTGAAAAGATTGTTGATCTTTTTCGGATTTGCTTCTGTTTGTATCCTCATTATAAGGATCAATCCTTTAGCAGTGCTGCTTGTACTACTTGCGGTATTCCTGGTTATGTTCATGAGGATAGGGGGCGAGCCACTTTCGGATTTAATATTCATTAACATTCGCTATCTTTTCACAAAAAAGAGGGGCACAATAGAAATTGACATCCATTTTTCAAAACACAATGAAAGAACTTTATTTTTCCTTTCGTCGAGAATATACGTCATGATGTTGTGTTCAGGAACAAATTTCCTTGAAATAAGCCACAAAGATCAGAATCAACTGCTTAAAACAGTGCGCTCAATCCTTGATTCTATTGATGCCGACATTGATGTTGTAGTTTTACCCGAAGCAATACCACCGACCGATCTGGAAAGGGATAACGAGATCGATAGATTCGTCGTTGAAAACAACTACAGCTACTCCATCATGATCCTCCTGTCTTTTCCTGGTAGGAACGATAGCGACGATAAAATGAAAAATCATCTTATTTCGGAGGGGAGCACACTGATCTCCACGCTATCAAGCAGCGGAATTAACGTGTCTTTTGTTGATGACGAAAATGTAGCATTCTCAAATTTGAACGAGTGGCTTGGTTAGGTACGATCCAATGAAAAGGACATTAAAAATAGATTTCAAGTTAAAGAAAAAATATATTGAGACAAACAGAAACTCGACAGACGGCGTACTATATGATGCGGATTACGAGTTTGGTCCGTATTACATAAATATGATTGAGAGTCTGGATTTCCCAATAACGTTAGCGTTCAGTATACGAAAGCTGAATCCTAATCTTCAGAGAAAGATGATAAAGAAGATCATAGCCGAACGGAAAACTGAATTTCACACTTCAATTAATCAGAAGAATGGCGAGAAATCCACCCTGATGAAACAGGTAGAAGATGCTGAGAGAATCCTTCAAGAACTCGATGCTGAAAATTCGAAATTGTTCAACGCATCTATGCATATCAAGATAACCTCTGAACATCCTGTTGAGCTTAAGGACCGTTTTGATCGCCTTTCCGAAACATTAGGGTATCTGGGGATGGAAATCAAAAATGATACAGGCAGACTCGTTTCAAATCGCCATTACCCTCTACCCATCTCCAAGGGCGGGAAATACCTGTTGAATTCCAAGTCCTTATCAAGCATCATCCCGATATACTTTACACCAAAAATTCTTCCTCAAGGCATTCTTGTTGGAATCGATGACATTAATGAGAAACCGGTGTACATAGATCCTTTCATCGAGAACTCACACAACATGCTTATTATTGGAGAAACTGGATCTGGCAAATCGTTTCTTGTTAAACTCCTGATTCACAGACTGATGACAAAACACGTATGTGAAAAGTTTTTCATATTCGATCCTCTAAATGAATATCCCTCCAAGATATTTGGTGGAAAGGCTATCTTTCTGTATATAGACGCAGAGGGTAAAATCCTTCCATCTATAGACCATAATGGATTTTGGAATGATGAATCAAAGGGAAATTTGTCCGGCGATCAGGATGTTGTTATTGTTAGGCCATCAGATGGGGTTGATTTTAACGAACGCGCAATAACATCAATGCTCAAACTTGCCAACCAATTTATGGCTGCTGGAAACGAGAAGAAGATGCTCATATTCGACGAGTGCCATATCATCACGTCGATGCCTGCAGGATTCAATGCACTGAATTCCATGGTCAGACACTCAAGGCATTATAACGCATCGATTGTGGATATATCGCAGAATGTAGATGATTTCCTAAGGCCGGAGCTCGCCTCGATAGCCTATAACAGCAACAGAATTTTTGTATTCAGGACAAGGAGCATGAGGACTGAACATAACACTGTCCTGAAACTGGAAGATTTTGATTTTGCCCCTGTACATTCCCTTCTCGGAGGAAAAACGGATTCTTTTTCCGAATGCGTATTGTCCAGTGGAAAAGATGTTAAAAAGATAAGGGTCCTATCAACTTCTGAGGAAAGGAGAATATTGTCTTCTTAATGCTCTGCGTTTTCTTCTGAAATCTTTGCCTGTACGAGAAGAAGCTCCAAAATACCGAAGACAATAAGAACGATCACAAAACTCGTTACCCCAACATCGGCCCACGTGTTATACAGAATCGACCAGTAGAGATAGAATGCCACACCTATTGCTAATAATCCAAATCCCATGAATCTACCCCAGAAGTGATTCTTCATCGAACTGAGCCTTGTTGAAGTTTCAATGTCATTGTTCATGTACTGAAAGGACTATCAAAATCATCTATTTCATTATATCGATCCTTGACAGAATATAAAAGTGTTCGGAATCTGGGACTTTTTCTTCGTTATTTGCATTAATGTTGAAAAACGCACTCAAAAACATTTAAGCATTTTTATGTAATCACGGTGAAGTATGCGCGATCCTGCTAGTAAATTTTTTCACTGTTCGGACAGAGAGAGAGCAATATTCGAAGCTGGCGTAAAACTTGGAACGGTTTATCACCAATACATCGGTGCACCTTTGAACCTTACCAACGTCGAATCTCTGGAAAAGGCCATAGAAGAGAGCATAAGTGTTCAACCGTTCGTAGAGAAAGCTACGGTCAGAATCGACAAGAACATGATAAACAAACACAAGGGTCTGTACAAGTACATAACATTAACCGGGAACATGCTTGATGTCTCTCTCAAAGTGAAATACAAGAATGAGGAAATAAGGGCTAGATTACGCTACGTCCCGGAAATGGACTATCCATTAATGTACGTGGAGGATTAAGGATAGCAATGGCAGTAAAGGTAGGAATAACTGGGCCCGTTGGTTCTATAAAAGCGGAGGCCGTGTCAAAGATCATAGACATGCTTCAAAAGGACGGAAAGATTGTACAGGGAGTTTTAGTTTCGGAAATTGTAGAGAATAACAAACTGTATGGCTATTCTCTTTTCGACATAAACACGAAGAAGAGAATTGTGTTTGCGCAGGCCACGATAGTCTCAAGAGTCAAGATAGATAAACTCGGAGTCGATACCAGGCTTCTTGAAGAGATTCTTATACCGAGCCTTAAAAAGGCTCGTGAAGAAGCGGACGTGATAATAATAGACGAGATAGGAAAACTTGAGAATACAACAAAAACCATTAGAAGCGAAATTCAGACAACGCTGAAATCTGAGAAACCACTCATAGTCACATTACACAAGAAATCAAGGAATCCAGTCCTTCAGGAGATTCGAAGCCTGGAGGGGATAAGAGTATTCGACATAACGCCAATAAACAGGAACATACTTCCGTTCAAGGTTCTTAAGGTATTGAAAGGAGAAGAGGGCGTTACGTGATCGTAAAGGAAGGATTGGCAAGCGTCTATTCTTCCAGCGATACAACTTCCATGGGCCCAGGAGTCAAAGGTCCTGGATTTTACAATGCCGAACAGAGATTGAATAGAGATATCACCCTGGCATTATTGTCTGTCCTTAAACCAAGACGATATCTTGATGGTTTTGGTGGTACCGGAATAAGAGCAATCAGGACTGCGCTTGAGCTTTCCATAGATTCGGTTGTTTCAGATATCAACAGAGAATCGATCAGTATCATAGAGGAAAACGTAAAGCGCAACAGTGCATCTGTTGAAGTCATCAACGGCCGGTTTGAGAGCGTTGTATCCTCTCAGTTCTTCGATTTTATAGATGTTGATCCGTATGGAAGCATTGTGCCATACGTAGACGTGTCGCTGAACTATGCTACGAACGGGGGGTATATAGGATTTACTGCAACAGACCTGTCTTCCCTTACTGGGTCGGTTCAGAAGAAGACCTTAAGGAGATACGGGGCACATATCATAAATGACAGACTCAGGCACGAGAAGGGTGTAAGGTTGTTGATTGCATTTATAGCAAAAAGGGCTGCTGCACAGGACAAGGCCATAACACCGATAATATCTTTCTGGAATTCCCATTATTACAGAGTTATTGTACAGGTGAAGAAAGGCGCATCTATTTCGGACAGGACACTTGGTCAAATTTCAATGTACAACAAAAATAAGAATTTACTGGATTTTTACGATGACATCGATGAAGGACCAATATGGCTTGGGAACATTTCCTCAGTAAAGCCTGAAGTCGAGATAGTAGAAAATTACGTTAACAGTGATGCTATAGAATTAATAAGAGAAGCCGAATACGAGAATATTATGCCCTTATTTTATGAATTAAGCGATGTCGCGAGTTATCTCCATAAAGATGTACCAAAGATAGACGATGTAATGGCATATCTGATGATGGAGTTCGGTATCGAATCGAGAAGAACAAGATTTTCCTATACTGGTATAAAATACAATGGTCCTAGAGACCGAATTTTAGAGGCTTGCTTAAAACTTTCCCGTAAAAAATAAGTGACGATACATTAGAATATATTGAAGAGATTAGGAAAGGTGATTCCGGAATATGCTAAGGTTAGCCTCCCATCTGGTGAGAGATATGCCAGTATAAAGAGTACACTGAGGTCTCGTACGCTTTATACTGTCTGTGAAGAAGCAAGGTGCCCGAACATTGCCGAATGCTGGGGAGCTGGGACTGCTACGTTCATGATCCTCGGCGGCAACTGCTCCAGAGGGTGTAGGTTCTGTTCCGTAACCCACGGTGGAATGAAGCCTCTCGATACAGAAGAACCTGAGAAGGTCGCAGAAGCTGTCAGAATTATGGGCTTGGATTATGCAGTCATTACTTCAGTAGACCGGGATGATCTTCCAGATCAGGGGAGTGCTCAATTTGCTGCCGTGATATCTTCCGTAAAGAAAACAGGGGTTAAGGTTGAAGTCTTAATTCCGGATTTTCGTGGAAACACTGAATTTTTAAACAGGATAATCTCGGAACACCCAGATGTCATAGCACACAATGTTGAAACCACCAGGCGTTTGACGCCTTCGGTTAGGGACCCCAGGGCAACATACGATCAGTCTCTTTTTGTCCTGAGATACGTAAAATCCATCAACAGTAAACAGATCACCAAGTCGTCCATAATGCTTGGCCTTGGAGAATCTGATGATGAAGTGGAGGATACGCTTGCAGATTTGAGGAATGCTGGAGTTGATATTGTGACAATAGGTCAATATTTGAGACCATCTAAAAAACAACTTGCGGTTTTTGAATATTCTCCTATGGAGCGATTCAAAAAGTTTGAGAAAATTGCCTACGCACTTGGGTTCTCTTTTGTGGCTTCTGGCCCTCTGGTAAGAACCTCATACAGGGCTGCGGAGGCTTATGTCAGGAGGTTGGAAATCAATGACAGAAGTAATTAATGATACGGATGAAAAACAGAAATTTATTAGAGGCTACAGCGCAATGGTATTATACAGGGCGCTGGAGAAGAAGGCAATGGCAGCACAGAGGCAGGGAAGGATAGGTTTTTTCATGCAGAGCTCTGGGCAGGAGGCAGCACAAATAGGACTCTCGATGGCTCTGGACGAAGACACACTATTCTACGAGTATTACAGGGACTTACCCATGATGATCCACAGGGGAGTTCCATTAGAACTCATATTGAATCAACTGTTCGGCAACCGCGATGACATAGCAAAGGGAAGGCAGATGCCAATACATCTGCTTGCTGCTGATTACAATTTCATGTCGATTCCGAGCCCAGTAGGGTCAAATTTGCCACTTGCAGTCGGGTCAGCTTTTGCCAAGAAATACAGGAATAAAAGTGGAATTGTTGAGGCTTCCTTCGGAGATGGGGGATCATCGACATCTGATTTTCATGCTTCTTTAAACCTGGCGGCAGATCTCAACCTCCCGGTACTTTTCTTCTGCGAGAATAACGGATGGGCAATTTCTTTGCCCGTTGAAAAACAGACAAAGGTCGAGATCTGGAAGAAGGCTGAGGCCTATGGCATGCTTGGTCTGAAGGCCGACGGAAATAATATTATGGAAGTGTACAAGGTTGCTCAGGAAGCTGTGCAGCACATAAAATCTGGTCTAGGACCTGTGTTGCTTGAGGTCAGGTGTTACAGGATGGGCGCGCATTCAACTTCTGACGATCCGAAGAAATACCAGACAGATATTGTGGCCGAAGGTTCCGAGAAGGACCCGATAGTTGCTACCGAAAAGATACTAAAAGAGCATGGCTATCTGAACGATCAGATGATTGCGAATATAAGGGCGGAAAGCGAAAAAATTATTAACGAAAAATTCGAGGAACAGGAGAAGATACCTCCACCGGATAGATCGACCATGTTTGATGATGTTTACAAAGAGAGAACATGGGTGCTGAATGAAGAGGAGGATGAGTACAGATGAGTATCATGAACATGGTGCAGGCGATAAATCATACCCTTGACTTTTCTATGTCGGAAGATGATTCCGTCATTCTCCTTGGGGAGGATATCGGAAAAGATGGTGGAGTCTTCAGAGTCACTGATGGATTGCAGGCCAAATTTGGAGAACAGAGGGTAATCGATACCCCGTTGAATGAACTTGGCATAGTTGGGGCAGCCATAGGTATGGCCGTTTCTGGTCTTAAGCCGATCCCGGAGATTCAGTTCCAGGATTTTATTTTCACTTCGATGGATCAGATAATAAATCAGATGGCGAAGATGAGGTACCGAACTGGCGGCACTGTAACTGTACCTCTAGTCCTCAGGACCGCAGTTGGTGGCGGGATAAAAGGTGGGCTTTATCATTCACAAAGTGGTGAATCATATTTTGTTCACACTGCAGGCTTGACGGTTGTAATGCCATCAAATCCTCTGGACGCTGCCGGGTTGCTGTTCTCCTCGATAGGTTACGGCGATCCTGTCATTTTCCTTGAACCAAAAAAATTGTACCGTTCTGAGAAAATAGAAGTCCCGGATGAAAGATTTGATGTTGCTATAGGAAAAGCCAGCCTGATACACGAAGGAGATAGTCTTTCTATCATAACTTACGGATCGATGGTGCCCGTAGTAAAGAAAACTGTTGAAAATAACAGCCTGGATGCGGATGTACTCGATCTCCGGACTCTCTCCCCCCTCGACGTCGATTCTATAGTGAAAACAGCAAAGAAGACCGGCCGAGTGATGATTGTCCATGAAGCTCCCAGAACACTGGGCATGGGCGCAGAGATATCTGCACTTATATCTGAGAGGGCCATTGAATATCTTTACGCACCTATCCTAAGAGTAACAGGACTGGACACGCCGTTCCCATACCGGTTAGAGGATCTTTATTTCCCTGATGAGAGAAGGATTCTCAATGCATCGAGCAAGCTGATGGAATACAGGTGATTGAAGTGTTTGAGTTTAAGCTTCCAGATATTGGCGAGGGCATTTCTGAGGGGGAGATAGTGAAGTGGGATGTCAAACCCGGAGACCGCATAGAGAAGGAAAAGGACATGGTCGAAGTCATGACCGACAAGGTCACTGTAAAAATACCATCCCCTGTTAGCGGAATAGTTAAGGAACTAAAATTTAAAGAGGGGCAAATGGCCAAGGTTGGAGATGTAATAATCGAGATAGAAACTTCAGAATCAGTGCCTGAAAAGGAGACCAAAGAACAAACTATTACACAAAAGGAAGAACCATCAAAGGTTATGGAACAAAATATCCATGAGACCACACAGACAAGGGTTCTAGCAAGTCCTGCCGTGAGAAGAATTGCGAGGGAGAATGATATAGATCTTGCCCTTGTTCCTGCTTCTGGTGAAAACGGAAGGGTAACGCTGGATGATCTGTGGAAATTTGTTGACAACCAGAGTAAAGCCCTCGAGACCCAGAAAGAAGTTCCTGTGGATGTAGAGAAACCAAAGGTAGAAGCTCCTGTTCTGGTTGGAGAAGAAGAGATCCTGGAAATGCATGGCTTAAGGAGACTCATCTTCGACAAGATGACAAAGTCGAAGCAGACGATTCCTCATTATACCGTCGTGGAGCTTGCAGACGTTACAAAGATTTCTGGAATGATTGAGGATTACAGGGCTGCAGGGATCAAGGTAACATATACCGCATTCTTCGTTAAAGCCGCTGCAATTGCATTGAAGGAGTTCCCTTACATCAACGCCATATACAATGAAGGTAAGAAGAATTATACCCTGAAGAAATACTATAATATTGGGGTTGCAGTTGATACACCTGACGGACTCACTGTTCCAGTTTTGAAAAACGTGGATAGGAAGAGCATAAACAAGATCTCTGGCGAAGTTCGTGACCTGGCAGAAAAGGCCCGAAACAACACTCTTTCTTTGCAGGACGTGCAGGATGCAACTTTCACTGTAACAAACGTTGGGACTATAGGTGGATTAATGTCGACTCCGATCATCAATTACCCTGAAGTCGCAATACTAGGTGTGCATAAGGTAAGTGAAGAAACAGTTGGTGGAGAAAAGAGGTACTCCACATACATATCGCTATCGTGTGACCACAGGCTTATTGATGGTGCTATGGGAACCCGTTTTCTCGTGAGGGTCAAGAACATTCTTGAGAATCCGGTCATGCTTTTTGTGGAGTGATGATATGGTCTATGACGCAATAATAATAGGAGCTGGGCCTGGTGGATATGCTACGGCCCTTAGATTAGGCCAGAAGGGCAGAAAAGTCCTGCTTATTGAAAAGGATAAGATTGGCGGGGAATGCCTCAACTACGGATGCATACCATCCAAGGCGCTTATTGAACTGTCGCATTCTATTTCCTACCTTCATTCAATGCCTGGAATCGATGCCAGAATAAATATAGATATGCCAGAATGGCAGAAGTGGAAATGGTCCATGATCAACAAACTCACCGGAGGGGTGGAAATTCTTTGCAGATCCTACGGGGTTGAGATTGTAAGGGGGGACGCGACAATAAAGGATAAGAAAACGGTATCAGTCAACGGGAAAGACTATGAATGCGAAAATCTTGTCATAGCAACTGGCTCCAGACAGAGCGTTTTTGATAACATGAACGAAGCTCTGGGAAACAGAGACGTCCTTGATCTGAAGGAGATACCAAAGAATCTTGTAATAATTGGAGCGGGATACATAGGAATCGAACTTGGTACTGCATTCGCAAAACTCGGTTCTTCCGTTACGATAGTAGAAATAATGGACACTATACTTCCTGGAGTAAACCATGATCTTGCAGTTCCGGTTGAGAGAAAGTTGAAGGAACTTGGTATCAATGTAAGGGTCTCCACTAAGGTGATGTCCGTTAAGAAGAACGAAGAGTATGAGGCACCTCAGGAAGGGCCTGCAGCCAAGAGACAGATCTTTGAGGTTTCGCTTGAGAGTGGGGAGAAACTACAGGCAGACTACGTGCTTCTCAGTGTTGGCAGAAAACCAAACACAGAAGGTTTTGGTCTTGAGAATCTGGGATTGGAGCTCGATCACGGATTCATAAAGACGGATAACAGAAAGATGACGAGCGTCAGCAATGTTTACGCTGTGGGTGATGTCTCCGGTGGACCGATGCTTGCGCATAAGGCGTACTATGATGCTGATGTTGCTGCGGACAATATATGTGGCATAGATACGATCGTTGACTACAGGGCAATGCCATTTGTAATTTACTCCGATCCGGAGATATCATATACAGGGAACCTTGAAGGCAACTTCAGCTACTTTCCTGTTGCAGCGAATGGCAGGGCTCTGGGAATGAACAGTTCACTGGGCTTTTACAGGATCTACCACGACGAGAAGGGCAATGTGTCCGGCGCAGCTGTGGTAGCACCGCATTCCTCTGAACTAATGGGCGAATTGTCACTTGCCGTTGAATCAGGACTGAACGCCATGGATATAGGACTTACCATACATCCGCACCCCACTATATCTGAGGGAGTAAAGGAATCCGCAGAGGGAGTTTATGGAAAACCCTTACACTTCAAACCTCGCAGTTGATCTCAACAGGATCAGTTATGATGAGGCTTTCGCTCTGCAGAAGGAGTGCATTGAAAAGGTACGTAGCAATGTCTATAGCAGGATACTGCTTTTTCTGACGCATGAACCGGTTTACACTGTGGGAAGAAAATTTGACGTGAATAATTTTGGAAGTATTGACGTAGTCAAAACTGATCGAGGTGGTGATGTAACGTACCATGGGCCGGGACAACTTGTTATATATCCAATTTTTCACATTGGCGATCCGAGCAGGATTGATGTGCGCAAATTTGTGACTTCAATAGAACAGACCATAATGAATGCGTTATCCTATCTGGGGGTGCATTCATTTGTGGGCGAAGAACCTGGGATATGGATAGAAGTTGACGGAAGCAAAAAGAAGGTAGCATCAATCGGAATGGCTATAGACCAGGGGATATCTTACCATGGCATATCGATAAATCTTTCCAGCGAGGTTCTTGAAGGGTTTAATAAAATAAGACCGTGTGGTATGGATCCGGAAGTCATGGGATATATTGATGCCAGTAGGGAAGAAATGATATCTGCCCTCTTAAGGAGTTTTAATGAATCATTTGGGGAATTCCAGTTCATAGAAGTTGATAAGTTCAAGAATATGGTTCAGCAAATATCGCTTAAATAATCTGCTTCCGGAAAATTCCAAATAACTCAGCTATTCAGCTAGATCGTCCGTCGGATGTCCCAGATCTCTTCACTTATTCCAAGACGCTTGTTCGATACTATTGCAATCTGGAAAAGGAGTGAGGAAATCCGGTTTAGATATGAGAGGATTACCTTATCTACCTCTATGTCGGATGAGGCTTCTACCACAGCTCTTTCAAGGCGTCTTGCTACAGTTCTTGCCATATGGGCGCTTGTCGATTCTTTTGATCCGCCAGGAATAACGAAAAGGCGAAGTGGTCCTATTTCCCTCTTGTAGACCATTGTTCGTTCCTCGAGCCAAGTAACGCGATCCTCCGTTATTGTTCTTCTCTGCGCATGTGCCGTGAGGTGCTCACCAAGCAGGAAGAGGTCACGTTGACATGTTTCAAGATCACTTCTTATGTCATCCCACTGGGTGTTCGACTTAGCAAAACCTATGAATGAATTAAGTTCGTCAATTGTACCTTCGACATCTATAAGGGGTGACGATTTACTAACACGTTCTTTCAAACCTGTGTCTGTTGCCCCAAGATCACCTTTTCTCGTAAACATAGATTCAATACACAATCTGAGGATATATTTCTTTTGCTGTCCTTTCCTAAGATCGAAAAGAATGCTACCCAACTTAAATCATCTATGAATTGATCCTAAGCGGCAATGTTTATTAACAAAGAGAAAATTGTAAATGAATGCTTAATCGTGAAGACTACATGCTCGTCATATGGGAGTATCTTGAAGCTTTTGACAAGGTTCAGGAGAAAGATATCTCGAATAGACTCCACATAAGTCCTCCGACTGCTTATGAATATCTCACAAAATTGCAGGAGGAGGGTATAATAAGCAGAAATGGAAGGAATATAGAATTTACCCAAAGTGGAAAAAATCTTGCATTGAAGCTGATTCGAATGCACAGAATATCTGAAGTATTTGCCTACAAATTCCTTGAAATCCCGTGGGAAGACGTACACGTTTCAGTTATGGAACTTGAGCACCTGTTCTCTGGAAACAAGGGAGAAGCATTATACAAGAATCTTGGACGACCGGAAACATGTCCGCATGGAAACCCCATAAATCCGGAATACAAGGTCAAGGAGATACCGCTCCCTTTTGCTGATGACGGAAAATATCTCGTAAGAAGGGTTTCATTCGAGGAAATAGGCCTGTTGAAGAAACTGGCCTCCATCGGCGCAATTCCTGATCAGGAAGTCTATGTCATAAAAGATGCAGACGACATTGAGCTAACTGGTCCAAACGGTACAATGAAGATCGAGTTTCCAGTTGCCATGTCTCTTCGGCTTTACTTATAATTATTATTGCAAATGGAAATTGATTCTCTTGTTCCTTTTTCCCTTGTTTTCTATCTTGTCTACAACAATTTTCCCAATTTCCTTTGTGTCCTTTACGTGTGTTCCGCCGTCTGATTGTTCATCCAGGCCTTCTATAACTATTGTCCTTACCACATCGAGCGAGTTGATTAGATCGCGTCCGGGCTCAGTCCTTGCTAGTTCTGGAAGTTTGAGCGCTTCCTCCCTGCTGATCTCCCTCTGATATATCCTGTGCCCTTCTGAATTAAACTCATTGCATTCTTCTATGATCTGGTCTATAAATTCTTTTGTAAAGTTGTCCATATTTATATCCACTCTGGCTCTATCTTCGTATATCTGGCTTCCTGTAAGCAGTCCAGAGTAGCCATGCCTTACTGATACGATTCCATCAATAACATGGATTGCAGAATGATAGCGCATATGGGCATATCTTCTTGCCCAGTCAACGACGCCGTGAACATTATCGCCTTCCTTGAATGGCACATTTTGGTCGGAAACATGAATAACATCGTCTCCTTCTTTCCTAACATCTGTTATCCTAATGGAAAGACTACCTGAGGCGATCGATCCAGTATCATTCGGCTGCCCGCCCCCTGTTGGATAAAAGGCTGTCTTATCGAGAGTAATCTCATTTCCATTAATCTTCAAGACTTTAGCATCGAACTCCTTAAGATACATATCTGGCCAAAACAGCTTCTCGGTCATAGATACTGTATTTAACTAGCGTTAAAAAAAGTTGCATTTTAAAGACCTTTCTATACAGCAATTTTTCCCTTACAGTTTACAGGCTCTTTGTTCCCTCAAAGATTTCTAGCTCGGTTTAGTAATTTTCTCTTGAAAGTAAATTCATTGCAGTAAATGTTAAAGATTTTTTTGTATGTTGAGATTACGTCGGTGAATAGTACATCATGTTATAGATGTAACCTGTAAATGAGTTGTACTGAACACCATGGACATATGGCTGGAAGAAATAGTATTGTTCAGGATAAGGCAACCAGGCATAAGGTGCCAGATCGTATATGATTTGATATGCCTTCTTGACGAGTTCAAGCTGCTTAGCTTTGTTATTAATGAACGGAAGACTATCGTTCACATAATATTTCTGAAGTGTTGTATTGTTAACATAAGCCATATCACCACCGTAGCCCCCACCTACAATGTTTGTCAACGGCATGAGCTCCTGGTAAACCGGATCAGGAAAATCCGGAACCCAGTTCCAGAAAAGCAAGCGTGGCGTATTGCTTGAGTTTGTCCATGTGTCAGTAACCGCTGCAGACACCTCTTTTATAGAGGTCTTGAGTCCTATGTTATGCAGATAGCCAGCAATCATAGTAAGTTCAGCTTCATTTAGTGTTGTAACGGGAGATTCGGTATATAGTGGAATTGATGGCAATTGTTTTCCGGTCCCGATCTTTGTACCGTTCGGAAGGGTTACAGAGAAATCTCCCTCCTTAGCAGCTTCCTTCATGAAGCTAAGAGACAGTGCCATATTGTAGGAGTAATTTGAAACACCAATAGGATCCGAATAGTTCCCAAAACCTGGGGAAATTGGACCAAGGAATTCACTCGCTAAAGCCTTCCCGTTAACATCGTACAACTGGAGCAACTGGGAATAGTTAATTGCATGAACTATACTCTCTCTTAGGGCTGTTATGTTCAATGGATAACGACCGTTGTTCATTGAGAGATAATTCATGCCCGGTTGATTGGCGAAAGACCTGAAATATGAGGAATAAGGAACACTCTTAGCAAATGCAGAAGATATTGAAGTTATACTACCTGGACTTACATAGCTGATCTGGGCACTGTTTCCAATAAATTCGGATACCCTTCCCGTATGATCCAGTGAATAGTCTATAACTATGGTTTTTATGTGTGCAGGTTGTGCTACAGCAGGGATGCCATCATGGCCTGTGGTGTTCCATTCAGTATTCGCCCAGTAATTTGGATTCCTGACCAGAACGATTGTTGAAAAGGTTGCGCCAATGTGTTCTATCATGTACGGTCCGGTACCGATTGTCGAGTTGGAGTTTATCTGGCTATTTTGGGAGTTGACCTGAACGCCTCCCTCCTTGTCGATTGCGGATGGATCTACAATTGCCCCCCAGCTTTCGCCCGCTATGCTGTCCAAAAGATACATGTAAGGCTGGATAGAGTTTATCTTCACTATCGTACTGTTGATTACTTCGACGGCTTGATCCGGATATTCCATAATCTTTTTTTCCGTTGCATTAAAATTAAAATCAGATAGCATCTTGGCCAGGTACGTTGCAGTCTCGTTGATCTGCTGAGTATAGTTTCCAGAGATGTCAACCCCGGCCGAGATCATAGCATGCCTCACCCCAAATGGAACTGGTATGCATGTGTTTGAGTACTCTGTTGTGTTAAAAAGTATGCCCTCGTAGTTTGTTACCCCAGGACCCTGCCCCATTACTATTGTCCTGTAAAATGAGAACCATACGTCAGAGGCGTTAACGGGTTGACCGTTGCTGAATTTTAGGTAGGGCCTCAAGTAGAAAGTGTAATTCTGATCGTTCTTTTCGGTCCAGTGAGATGCAAGCACCGGAACGATCTGCGTGTAGTTTGTTCCATTGAAATCAACGAGCTCCTGGAATACCGATGTGAAAACCGGCTCGTCCTGATCTTCAAATCCGGTAGCTGGATCAAGTGCATCCGGCAAATTTACCTGTGCTACATCTATCAATTCGCTTGAATTCTTCGGAGAAGAATTGTAGACAGAAGTATTGCTGTTGTTAACAAATCGGTAAATACCGTACCCAGCAACCGCAATTACAGCAACGACTATCACTATAGAAACAATCTTTTTAATTGAGCCCATCAGCAAATAATCGGGTAGATCGTATAAATTAGTTTTGTAATTAAATGCGAGAATGTTCTATGAGTAATAAAATCTGCAATTCAGTAATTTTTTACAATTCAAAATTCGATTAACTCGAATTACTTGTTGAACTCTTCACTCAACGTGGAGTATCAGGGTGTGTAAATGAATCCTTTAGCTACAAATTTTTTCCCAAGTGTTGTAGTAATCTCCACGTCCTGCCTTCCCTTGTCAATAGAATCATAAACCTCTGGACTGAGATATAAGGATATTGAATCGTTCATTATATGTACAAAGCTGGGATCCGTTTCTCCATCTGCCTTATGGATTAAAAGCTTAACAATGATCTGGCAGGATACATCTGTGCACGGTCCCCGTTCTTTCTCAAGCTCGAGAATTAAATTAGGGCTATTGCCTGATTCTACCACTGACTTATCAACGTAGATATTACCTTTCCCGATAGACATTTTGATTTTCTTTCCGCCCATGGCCAATCAGCTTATTTCCTAAGAGTTTCAATTATTTTTGTGTATTCCTCTTCTGTTATCTCTCCACGCGCAAATCTCTGTTTTGCTATCTGTTCCGCATCTTTTACCTGCGAAGAATGGGTGATACGATCCTCATTTTCTGGCTCGTGAAATGCTCCAATTATGAGATATACAAACAGTATAATGAATATAAGTGTTATTGCTGCTATTATAGGCATTAGGATACCCATACCAAAGAATCCATAGCCACCCATCATCCCATAAGGTCCGTAATACCCATTATAATAGCGCCCACCAAATACAACAAACGCTACTACAGAAATTACTGCAACTATAGCCACCAAGCCGACCAACGCGAATATTAAATTCCTTATCTTGTTTTCCATAAAGTTAAGAATACTGAAAAGGTTCTTAATCTATCTTTGAAACACGTTTCATGAAACTATTTGAAATAGGTTTCAGGCAGTATGATTTCGTTTGTCACTCCTCTTCTTGTTTTGATTATGATTCCTTTGTTCTCGAGGGAGGATATGGCTCTTGAAGCGGAAGCTTTTGAGAGCCCAATGTTTTGTACTATGGTATTCTGGAGCATTCGGTTGTTGTTTTTCATAAGAAGATCGATTATTTCGAGCTCAGTTTCTGTAAAAAATTCAGTTGTTAATTTCTCATTACCTGGAATTTTTTCTGTAAAAACATGACTATCCGAGTTCTGAACTACAACTATATTTGTCCTCTTGTTCAGGAAAAGTATGTTGGAATAATTTATAGCTATGCCCCTCAGTGAAATTCCGGCTATGGAAATGTTTGAAAGCACTACCGCGAGCAACAGGTAAAGCGCTGTTGCACCTATATGTCCATTCAAATAAATCACGGTTACGAGAATCGTGATGGAGATAAGGATCAAAATCACAGCGAGAAAGAGGGATAAAAGGTAAAAATAAAGTTTTCTAATATTTGTACCTTCCCTGAGACTCGTGTCGTTTCCGTTTTTACCATCATTGTTCCTTCTCATGTGATTCTATACCGTTGCAGTTGAGTGTGCTCTAATTTGAGATGATCTTTTTAGGGAACGGGTCACTTTACCTCTCAAAAGTAAAGAGTTCGTAACAACTGATGTGGAACTCATTCCCATAGCCAGTGCAGCTAGCATGGGGAGAATAGAATAAACAGAGAAGCCAAATATCGGTACCAAGGCTCCTGCGGCAATAGGTATCAGGACAGTATTGTATCCAAACGCCCAGCCTATATTTTGCTTTATCTTCCTTATTGTCCTTTCTCCTATGATCTTAGCGTTGACGACATTCTCTAGATCATTATTAAGAAGAATTATGTCACCGCTATCCCTCGCGATATCTGTGCCGGACCCCATAGCAAGACCAACATCGGCCGTTTCCAGAGCAACTGAATCGTTTATCCCGTCACCAGTGAACATGACATAGTCTCCATCCATTTGAAATTGTTTAATTATTTCTGATTTCTGATCAGGAAGCACCTCTGCGTGAATGTCATCTATGCCTACTATCTTTCCAATACGCTTCGCCTCTTCAACCGAATCACCCGTGATCATTGAGACTTTAACGCCCATTGCCTTTAATTCGCTTATCGCAATGGCCGCGCTTTCTCTTATGCGGTATGAAAGTACAAATGAGCCTATTTGTTCGCCAGCGACGCTTACAGAAACCGCGGAAACACCATTATGCTTTGATCTGGAAATCTGAACTGATTTTCCATTTACAGTTCCACTAATGCCTATCCCCGGATTTTCCTTAATATCTCTTGCTTCAGGTATATTCACCTTCCTCTCTAAAGCCATTTTGACGATCGCTTTTGCGACGGGATGGTTCGAAAATGATTCGACTGAAGCAGCTAAAGTGAGCACAGTCTCTTCAGAATTGCCACCCGTAACCAGTACTTCGTTAACCGTTGGATCGGGTTCTGTGATGGTTCCAGTTTTATCAAAAACAGCCCTAGTAATCTTGGAGAGCCTATCAAGCGCGCTTGAGTTCTTTATTATAATCCCATTTTCTGAGGATATATTTGATGCAATCAAAAGCGTTATTGGTCCCGCCAGACCTATGGCGCATGGGCACGCTATGACTACGACCGAGACAAATGCTAGGATTGCTATCTCGATAGAAATGGAATTGCCAATACTCGCGAGATAAAAATACCAGAATAATAGAGAAGCGATAGCGGCTGCGAGGACTACGGGAACAAAAACAGATGAAAAAACATCGGCAACTCTTTGAATTTTTGCTCTCCCAGACGATGCCCTTTGTATAAGCTCGTATATCTGGCTAACGGTGCTGTCCTTTCCAGTTCTGGTAACGCTTATTTTCAGGATTCCGTTCAGGTTCTTTGTTCCGGATGACACTTCATTTCCAGAAGCCTTGACAACTGGCTCTTGCTCACCTGTGAGCATAGATTCATCAATCTCACTCTTTCCTTCGTATATTCTTCCATCTGCAGGAATGATTTCTCCTGGTTTCACGAGAATGTTGTCAGAGACTTTCACTTCGCTTGTTTTTCTATCTGTAATTTCGCCGTTTTCCTGAATAATGTGTGAGGTGTTCGGAATTATATTTATAAGTTCACTTGCAGCTTTGTTAGCTTTTATCTTGGTTAGATTTTCTATGAAATTACCTGTAAGTATTAGAGTGATTATGAACGACGAGGCATCGAAATAAACGCTTGATGATGGAATTGCCTTTGGAAAGAAAGTAACGAACACGGAGAATACAAAAGCAGTAAGCGTACCCAAGGACACAAGGAGGTCCATATTCGCGGATTTGCTCTTTAATGAGTGATACGCACCTTCGTAAAATCCATAACCTGAATAGAACTGAACTGGTAAAGCCAATCCAAGTAACAAGTAGTCTCGAAAGACAACAGTGTATGGTAGAAGATATGTAATGATTATGATTGGTATTGCCAAAGACCACGCGACAATCAACCTATTTTTAAGCCTTCGAGACTCCTTCTCAGGGGATGAATATTTCAAAAGACAAGTTTTAGAACAAAAATAGTACCGTTGACCATCCACATCCAAGAAAAGATCAGAATCCTCCGAAACAAACATGCCACAAACAGGATCTGTCGGCATTCAGATCATCTTGAGTGCTTCAAAGGATTTTTATCAAACTCTTCTTTACATCTTTGACTGCAAAAATAGAATTTTTTCCCCTGGAATTCGCTCTTAAATTCTGTACTTTCTTTCACTTTCATTCCACAAATAACGTCTATTGCCATATTGACACTATTGTCTATAAGCTAATAACAGTTAACTATACAAAATGTATTAATAGACTAAGTCAATTATACATTATGAAAAGAAATCTTACAGAAATAGAGCAAAGAATGATAGTAATATTAAAGAAAGATTCCAGAAAGAGCATTTCTGACCTTTCAAAAGAACTGGGAATAAGCAGGATTACCGCAAAGAAGGCCATGGACAACCTCATCGCTGAGAAAAAAATAAAGAGCTTCACAGTTACCGTTGATGACGATCTACGCGACATGGTTCTTGTTCATGTTAATGATTTAACGGGAGTTCCGTTAAACCGCATTGTAGAATACTTTGAACTGATCGATCAGACTTTCATGCTCGTAATGTATTACGAGGATTTATTGGATGTCGAGAACTTGCCTATCCTTGACGTCAAGGTAGTGCGAGGACGAGTCTTGGGCGATAACCCCGGAAGATTAGCTCACCTACACTGTGACTACTGCGGAAATGACATAACTGGCAAGCCGATAATAGTAGAAGTTGGTGGCAGGACTTACTACGCATGTTGTCCAACATGTGAGCGTGATCTTCGAAAGAGGCGAGAAATCCTGTCAAATGCATGAAATTGAATTATGTACCTTTTTCTTCTACCAGCTTCAATATCCTCTCCAGCGGTTCCTGTAGAATTTCTGGGGGCATGCGACCCCTCATGTAATAATAATATGAATCAAAACCCCACTTCATTGTATGTGCAATAGAACCGTCCAAGGTAACATCTGTTGCTCCACCATAAAGCACGTCGGAAAGTATCAGAGTTGCATCTGATCCTCCCCTGTTCATAATACAGAATATTTCAGGCTTAAATTTCTTTATGTAACCAGCGCCCTTTATCTCTTTTACAAGGGAAGAAAATGCGACATCAGCCTGCATTATTGCTATGTGCCCTAATTTTGGCATTGAGTTAGCATTTGAATCACCTATAACGAATATATTTCTGAATTTTATGGAACGCATTTCAAGATCTGTTCTCACAAATCCGAATTCGTCTCCAAGGCCAGATTTTTTAAGGATATCCGTACCTGTATATGGAGGGATAACTATGGTGAAATCGCTTTGTAGATCCGTACCATCTTCGAACCCCACTCTGTCTGCTTTTATATTTTTTAGAACTTTGTCCGTTAACACTTTTATGTCACGCTCAGCAAGAAGAGGTTCTATTTTTGAATGGACGTTTTCTCCTACATCCTCGAAAAATATATGACCGGGGGAGAAAACGGTTATTGATGATTTGTCCCTAAGATTTTTTTCTCTAAGATAATGGTCGATCATGAATAGAATCTCACCAATGGGGCCCTCACAAGGGGCTGCAAGCCTTAAATCAGTAGTTTCCGGACTCCAGTCTGTTTTGGCCGAACCGATCACTATTTTCCCGCCTTTGAAGGATTTCAATGCACCCCACAGTTTTGGAGCTTCGGTATCGTCACATACCGAATAACCAAATTCTCTGTACCCTTGAATGGCATCATAATCCTTTACTGCACCTGTTGCAACCACAAGGTAATCGTAACTCATCGACTGCCCGTCTGAGAAGACAACTGTGTTTTCATCAGGTTTAACCTCGACTAAAGTTTTATTTACAAAACTGGCACCACGAGAATGGATTATGTTCTCGAGTTCGATTTGCACAAGTGATACTGGTTTTCCATCCAAAGCAACTTCAGGAAGAGATGGCTTTTCTAAACTTGTAGTTCTTTCATCTATTACTGTAACTTCAGTATCCGCAGAAAGTTTTTCTATCAAATCATAAAAAAATCTCAAACCTGCAAATCCTGCACCCACAATAAGGACTTTCTTTTTCTTGTTGTCTACCATGTGTTAGTTAACAGTTCATCTTATTTATTGTTTCTAGATTATGGTTTTCATAGGACCTATTAACGTCCATATTGGTAGTAATCATCTGTTTCACGCCCAAAAACTAGAGAATCCATCAATGTCTGCATGAATCCGAGTGTCCTTTTTCTCGACTGAACATGCTTGCGTTGTCACACTTCTACCGTTCCTGAAATATTATAATGTAATACCATAGCTAGTTGTTATTTCTTTGATGCGATAGTTTAGTTCCATTCACCAAAAAAAAGCATGAAGTTAACATTAAATTGTCTTCACTAGAAGCCTTAAGAAAGAGCAAAACGCGAAGATTCACTTTCCAATAAAATAATTTGAGCAATTTATCAAAAGTTTCAGCTACTAATTGCAACATCAACAGATACGTTGGCAGTTACTGTTTCCGAGGGAAAGTGAAATATGCCTAATTCGGCGATAGGAGTAATGTGCACATAGAAGGTTAATGTGAAACTCCCAGGTATATCATATTCGTACATGTAAATATTTTCCAGACCGGACCCAGTATATTTTGTCCTAACAGGAGACGGCAATGTAGAATTTAAATCATCATACTTTAAACTTACATGGTTAACAACGTAACTGAGACCGGTTAATGGAAAGTTAACGTTCTGTGATATTTTTGTCACAAATATGGATATCCCCGAGTATTCAGCCACTCCAATATTTTTGGCTTCATCGACTCCGATAAGCACAGATTCACTGCGTACAAGAGCACTCAAATTAGCTATAGCCTTTGTAGAATATGAATTGTTGTCTATTAATCCTGAAGTTGTTTTCTCGGAGGTTAACGATATAGGCTAGGGTAAAGTATAGTACTCATAGACACCAGTGGGGGTAAGTATCATAAACAAGACGGTAACTACCCACAAAAATTTTCTCTTGGTCATGTTCAACAGCGCCTCCTGCAAAAGTTAAACGAATTGCCCTGATTGCAATATCTAGCACTTTTATTCTATCACCCATATTGAATAGAATGCTTGGTATTAGTAAAACTTTTTGTATAAAAAATAAATGGATATCACTTAAAACGCTCAGTCTTACTTGGATCCCTTGGTGTACGAACAATTTAAATTTTCACTCAAGAATGCATCCCAGCATCCTGTCCGTAGAGGCTAATATTTCTCATTTTATGGCTATCGTAGTTTACGCCCATAGATATTTCGTGCATTGCTTTTACTCTATTAGAGCGCACTGAGGTTTTCCCACACTCTTTCAGACATGTAACCTAAAATATGATTTTGTAATTACTAATCATGACTGAAGAAAAAGTTATTTACAAAGAAATTAAAGATATTGTAAATCCTGAACATTCTGTACTTGTTGTGTGGGATGTTCAGAATGCGCTTGTGAATTCTGTATTCAATAAGAATGACTTTGTTTCGTCTTTGAAAGGCCTTATCAGAGAGGCCAGGGAGAACAGTGTTCCAATTACCTATACAAAAATAACGCCACTCCCATTCAGGTTTGAGTCTGGCTATCGTCTTTATTCATCAATGAAAAGGTATGGCGCAAGAGATCCAAAAAAGATGAAATTTATGGAACCTGGTTCACCAGAAGCAGAAATCTATATGGAATTTGAACCTCAGAAGGACGACTTGATACTTCCGAAGAATACTGCAGACATTTTTGTCGGAACAAATTTTGAGTTAATGATGAGGAATGCAGGAATAGAAACAATAATATTTACAGGCATTGCTACTGAATTCGGCATTGAATCATCTGCTAGAAGCGCAGGGAATCGTGGATTCTACCCTGTCGTGGTTGAAGATTGCGTTTCATCCTCCAACAAAGATATGCACGAAGCTGCATTAGAAGTAATGAGGACACAAGTTATTGTTTCAAGATCGGCAGAAATAACCAAGTCGTGGAAGCAGTAATAATTATAGTACTGAAATAAAAAGAATATAAAATCTTGTTAAAAATTTAGAAAAATATTGTTTCCTCAGGAGCTATTAGCTTCTGATACATATTCAGCGAAATTATCGTCGGGTTGGGCTCCCACGAACTGCACTGTTCCGTTGATTGTTATATGAGGGACACTAGAGACCCCAACTTCCTCAGCCTCTTCTTCAAACTCAAGGGCCTCAATCATTTCACTGGTTATGTTTTCGTTCACAATTGAAAACTTATGCGCTGTGCCTACCGCCTTCGGGCAGTACGGGCAAGTTGGTGTTACGTAAACCTTGATGGTTATTGGTTTCTTGACTTCCTTCAGCAAGGTAAGTGCCTTAGAGGAAACCTCAACTTCCCATTTCGAGACATTCTTTATGTCTTCTATCAATGAACCGAACTCATAACCAGAGGGCATACCGTAATACTTTATCCTTCCATCAACAATACCGTGTCTTGAAATAATCGTTGCCGGATACTTCTCGACAGAATATTCTTTTACTTCTTTCGGAGAATTATTGTAGTCATAAACGTTGAGATGCAGACGCTTATCTATTACAACGAGCTCGTTCAATAGCTCTTCTGTTTCCTTGCAGTACTTGCAATCATCGTTTCGGGAGACGAAAAGATTCAAATCAACGTCATCCTTAAGATATTTTTCAAACTCCTGTTTCAGGTACTTTTGATCTTCTTCTTTAATCCAAGCCATACACGTGCATTTTTTTACATTATTTAACCTTTGATATCAGAATTTCAATACTCGATCAACATCGCTCAATTTAATTCAATTTTATCTCTATCTACCTAAAAATTTAAAATCCCCTAGGAAAGCGGTCCTCTATATGAAGATACCTCGACCTAACGAATGGACTGCCTGTGCTAGCAAAGGTTGAATCCAGATAGAAGGACTATATCGTTATTGCCTAATATTTTCAACCTACATAACTTTCAGAAAGATATTTAATTCTTGTAACGCTATCTAACTATGACATCTTTTGAAGTGTTACAAGATTTAGTGACAAAAGTAAAAGCTTCTGAAAGCGCGATGAAGGAAGTATCTGGTATGAATAAATCTTTCCAGTTTAAGCCATCGGATCAGCCCGCATATTATGTTGAGTTCAAATCCGGGGAAATAGTTCTTGAAAAGGGAGAGAAACAAGGGGCATCTGCAACAGTTTCTGCGACTGATCAAGTTATTTCAGATGTTCTATCAGGACAGCTCAACGCAGTTTCTGCTTTTATGTCCGGAAAACTGAAGGTATCGGGCGATATAATGTCTGCCCAAAAAATCACCACCCTTGCATCAAAGATCAAAAGGTGATTTTATGGCTATTTCAAAGATCACCATTATCGGTGCTGGAACGATGGGTCATGGCATAGGCGAAGTCATAGCGATATCTGGTATTCCTGTTGTGATAGAAGATGCATACCCAGAGGCACTGAAAAAAGCTGAAACGTCCATTAATAACAGTTTGCAGAGGCTTGAAAAATCCGGAAAAATAAAGCAGGGCGAATCAGAACGAATTATGTCAAATATAAGATTCAGCAGCGATCTGGGTGAAAGCGTTAAAGACTCTGACATGATCATTGAAGCAGTTCCTGAAATACCAGATTTAAAGATTAAGATAATGAAGGAAATTAGCGAAAAATGCCGGAGAGACGCAATAATTGCATCAAATACGTCAAATATCCTTATATCAACTCTATCAGAGGACGCAATCGGACCTGAAAGAATACTCGGTGCACATTTCTTTAATCCTCCTGTTGTACTGAAACTTGTTGAAGTCATAAAATCTGATAAAACCTCTGATAAAGTATTCAACGAAACTTTTGACTTCATCAAAAAGATAGGAAAGACGCCAATAAGTGTATTAAAAGACACGCCCGGGTTTGTTGTTAACAGGATTAATGCCCCAGAAGCACTGTTGCTATGTCTTGTCGTCCAGAACGGTTTTGCCAAACCTGAAGAGGTAGACGCTTTGGGAAAATCGATGGGTCTTCCCATGGGTCCTTATGAGCTCATAGATTATGTTGGAATCGACACGATGTACCATTCTTTAAAGTATTATGGGGATACGTTGAGCCCAGATTACAATAAGTGCAGCTATTATGATAAATTCATGAAGGACGGAACACTTGGCGCAAAATCAGGAAAAGGATTCTATATATGGGAAAATGGGCACGCAAAGGTACCGCAGGCAAATCCAACTTCAGCAATAGATATGATGGACATAATTTGCATAGAGATTAATGAGGCAGTAAAGGTGCTCGAGGAGGGAATCACGAGCCCGAATGACATAGAGACTGGTATAAAATTGGGTATGAACAGGCCATTCGGCCCTATATCTGCCGCCGAGGGATTGACAAACTCCGAAGTAAAGAACCGTCTTATGGCTCTAAGCAAAAAATTTGGAACCGATATATTCTCTCCGGCAAAATCGATAGAAGATGGAAAGCTGAAACAAATAATATCAAGTAAACCAGTAAGCGCAGAGAAAAAGGTACAGGCACAGCCTGAAACAGCGAAATCCGAAGAATCGCTCGTCTCACTGATTAGAGACACCACTGCTAGAGTAGCTTATCTAGAAATTTCAAGCACGAGAAATAACCTGATAAGCGTAGATGTTATGAATGCATTAAAAGGGCATCTGGAAACTTTGTGGAACGACAAAGAGATCAATGTCATAGTGATCCGCGGCAAGGGACAAAACCTTTCTGCAGGTGCACAATTAACACAATTTGTCAGTGGCCCCATGGATTTTGCAGAAATGTCCAGGAATGGCGAAAGAACTTACAGAATGCTTTCCGAGATCCCTAAGATCACTATAGCGGAGATGAAAGGATACGTTCTTGGTGGCGGTTTTGAACTTTCAACCTGGTGCGACATAAGGGTATCAACTCCCGATGCGGTGATAGGTTTCCCGGAAGTTACACTCGGCCTAGTACCTGGATGGGGGGGCAGCCAGAGACTAGCAAAGCTTTTGGGACTATCGAGAGCATCATATCTCATACTCAGCGGGCAGAGGTTTGATGGAAACTACGCTGAGAATATTGGCCTTGTTTCAAAGGTCTTCCCTGCGGATGAGATTGAACAAAAGACCTCCGAATTCGCAGCATCCCTCGCGTCATCTGTTGCACCGATATCAGCCGCTCTTGCGAAAAGACTCATGAATAAGGGATCGGAAGTGCCAGCGGACAATGGCCTTGAGATGGAATCGATGGCTATGGGACTCCTATTTGGAACAGATGACCTAAAGGAAGGGATATCCGCCTTTGTCCAGAAGAGAAAGCCGGAGTACAAAGGTAGATAGAGTCACTAAAGCACAGACCGAACGATGAAATCGCTTATATCGGTTACCTTATCGCTCTTAGCCAGATTGGAAAAACAGATCGGGCAGGCAGTTATGATCTGCGATGCTCCTGTTTTTTCAAGTTCAGCGTACCTTTCCTGAGATACCTTTTCTGATATATCTGGAAAGAGAAGCTCATCTGGACCGCCACAGCATCTCGATTTCTTTCCACTTCTTTCTGGAAGTACGAGATTTGCAGTGCTCCTGAGTATTTTTATTTCCGCAGTGTATTCTGGTGATCTCATCGCGAAGTGGCATGGCTCATGGAGGGTTATATTTCTCTCCTTGAAGAGCAGTGGAACATCTATTAGATCCAGATAGTGAACAACAGAAAAATCAAAGTCTTTCACATACAGAGGATAAACGTTCTTTAATAGATCGTAACTGTGTGGATCGACGGTTATTATTCGCCTGGCTTTGGCCCTGTGAAAGATATACGAGATTCTCTTTGCATACTCTTTGAATTCTTCGAGGTAACCGAGATCGTAAAGAAACGTACCTGGATATGGTTCATCCTCGCCAAGATAATTAAGGCAAATTCCAGACATATTGAGTATGCGGACAATGTTTTTCAGGCTTGTCGACATCTTTTTATCGAGTTCTTTATCTTTTGGCTTTGGAGACAATTTTATCAGGGAGGGGTGCTTTGTAACCATAGAGGCGATTCTTTGAGTGAGACCTTTGCCTATAATCCCTCTGAGAGAATTCATGCCTTTCTCGTAAGACATTAACTGGTACATGTTTCCTGTAAATAGAAGATCGGTGGAATCTCTGTCAAATTGCAAGCCATTAGACCAGGACGCACATTTTTTTCTGATACCCAGTGGGTTATTGTATTTCATTGTAACAGAAGTCATCATGGCAGCTGTCGGATTTTCATTCTTTTTTATGTGCCTAGTAGTTATGATTTCTCTCGAAAGATGACTTGCAATCCCTGCATTGACACCCGCAGGGCAGATGTAAAAGCAGGCGTGGCAGTCAAGACATGAATAGAAACTGTCACCAGATCTCAGAGACTCCGTCCCGGACTCAACGGCCTTTACCAGCTCCTTAGCTTCCATGACTCGCCCTCTGGCCCCTTTCCATAAATCATACCCCGATGGCTCAAGTGTAGGGCAGACTGTCTCGCAGAAGCCACAGTTTATGCATTTTCCAGTTTCGTCCTTTAAAAGTTCCACAAGATCAAATGTCAAAAATCTTTCCTCCGTTCATAATATTTTTCGGATCAATGAGCTTCTTTATATTTTTCATAAGCAGAAGCTCCCCCTCGTTATTTTCTTCATTGGCCTGCATTTCCAATAACCCTTTCTTTTCCAATCCTATACCGTGTTCAGCAGAAACAGAGCCTCCATGCTTCACTGCAATCATGCCCATTGTGCTCTGGAAAGAATCAACAGAATCCATCTGATTCTTATTGCTCAGATCTGCGTATATGTTCATATGAATATTCCCATCCGCTATATGGCCAAAAAGTGCAACCTTCAGACCATGCTCCTTGATCTGATTTTCGGCTTCGATTAGAGTTATTGGCAGCTCGGAAGCTGGTACGACAATATCACCTATAATGACCCTCTCATTTTCGTTGTTCCTTTCACTTAGAAGGGATGAATAAGCTCCTTTCCGCGCTTCGTAAACCTTTTGCATTTCGTCTGGATCGGTTGTAACGGTGATAGAAATCGGTTGAAAATCCTCAAGAATTTTTTTAGTTCTTTCCATGAGACTCTTTATACTTTCGGTCGTGGAAGAAACATCAACTATAAGTGCAAACTGTGCATCCTTCGGGAATTCGATCTTTCTTGTTCTCTCAAGGGAATCCATGGTTATCCTATCAAGAAATTCAGCAATGAGTGGAATTATGCCCATTTCTTTCATCTTTGCTATGGCTTTCCCAACCTTGTCTATGGAGTCGTAATAAGCGAGCATCCGCCCAACAGCCTCCGGAATCGGCCATATCTTAAGTATTGCCTTTGTGACAATACCAAGAGTCCCCTCCGCGCCAATAAATAATGCAGTAAGATCATAACCTGCCGAGATCTTCAGGATTTTTCCTCCAGTTTTTATTAATGCGCCATCCGGAAGGACGACCTCAAGACCAAGTACCCAGTTTTTTGTTGTACCGTAAGTAGAAGCTCTGAGGCCCCCTGCGTTGGTAGAAATCGAACCACCAACAGTGGCCGCAACAGAACTTGCAGGATCGGGTGGATAGAAAAATCCAAATTTCTTGAGACTATTATTCAGATCATCCAGCCTGACACCTGGTTCCGCAATAACGTACATGTTTTCCGGTCTGATCTCCAAGATCTTATCAAATTTCGACATACTCAGAACAACAGAATCTTTCATAGGAACAGAAGAACCGGTCAACGATGTCCCTCCCCCTCGGGGAACAACGTTTATTCCGTTATCATAGCAGAATTTAAGCAACTTAGATACTTCCTCTGCAGAATCAGGCAGCGCGACTGCGAGAGGTTCGTTTCCAGTGAAATATGAAGCATCGGCCGTATAAGGTATCTTTCTCTCTTTTTCTGTTAAAACTTTCCCTGGGAGAATTTTTTTAAGTTCAGAAACAAAATCCATAGATAACGATGACTAATTGTTATTAATTTGTTTCACTCGATCATTCATGTTTTCGAGGGCTCAAGACAGTAAAATCTTCTTCTGGTATCGCTCATACAAACCTCAACCTCTACAAGACCTTTTTCACGAAGCACCTTTATAGCGTATAGTAGCGATCTCTTGGACAACCCTGTCAGCAACATGATTTCCTCGAATCGGAGAATCTTCCGATTCATAAGCACATTCAAAACAAGCCTCGCAGATGGGGGTAGAACGTCATCTATTAGCGTTGTTTCCATTCTAAATTTAACAATTCATCCTATTTCATAAACCCTTTGTAGTGATAACAGCAAAGTAATAACGATGCTACAAGAGCTGGAATTCCAATGCCTTCTATTGAAAAATTTATGACGTACTTGGGAATGACGGTACGTCGCCACTGTAGCTTAGCCTGGCAGAGCAGCTGATTTGTAATCAGCAGGTCGGGGGATCGAAACCCTCCAGTGGCTTTCACTGCGAAAACTTAGATAAATCGTTCACTCACTGAGATTTATTCTATTCTGGATTCGGTCACATTGGCACCTATATTTTCTGCGGCCTGCTTTATGTCCTGTAGTACACTTTCTTTTATCTTATTTCCTGCACCCCATCTTATGTTAACCAGATCCGACCCTCCACCTACTCTGCCGAAATCTATCCTCTGCTCAGAACCATTGTAGAAGGAAAGAAGGATGAATCCTATTGTGCCGTTACTTCTGAGGAAATAACTTAAACCAGTCATGTTCAATGCTTTTACATTGTCGGATTTATTGACTTTTACATACGATACCTCCTAAACATTACCTCTAAAAATATTTTCCAGATCACGATGATCTATCCGCCCCTGATACCGTTACACTCATCATGATTCTCTAAATGGTTTGCAGTATAAAATTTTTCCAAAAATCGGCGAAAAATTGTAATGTTTCATATATAATCAGATAGTGTACTCGATTTGCAGTAAACAAAAGGAGATCTTCTAAATGCGAGTGAAATTTTTTCGTTGTGATGAACCGATCCATGTTCGAGACCTATTTTACGTTGTGGTTGTGTTTTTAGGTCCATCTCCCTTCTTGAAAATAGCCCAGGGTAGGACTATGAGCAAGATAATCCAGGTTATACCTATAGATGCTATGTATATGGGACTGAGGGAAATTGATGAAGGATCAAAGATGAATAAACCATTTGAAGAAAGACTTTTGCTTAGATATGAACCAAGTAGCCAAAGGTATGAAAGTGGATTCACTGAGTAAAGAATGACCGTTAGTATTTCAACTGTCTTTGCAGAACTTATAAAAGCAGATAATAATCCAGCATTCATAATAAGGCTGAAATAGAAATATGTGAGAAGATACAAGGAAATCAATGCCAGGATTTTAATGCCGGACTTTCCCTCGACATTATCAGTAAACAGTCTTAGAATTTTGCCGAGCCTAGATTGAATGACAAGTACTGTTAAAGAAGCAGGGAACGCTGCTGTCATGAAAGCGGCGAGCGAATATGATAAAAGTATGGCAATGTCAGGGGCTTCGCCATAAAAATTTTTACTAGATACATAGACCACTATTGATGTTATAAGGACGAATGGAACAGATAGAAGTAAAGTTGCGGACAAAGTCCCTTTAAATCTCTCTAACGATGTACTATACTTTGGCCTGTAGACCCCCCTGATCAAAAATTTCCTTATTCTCCCAATTTTCTGAGCATTTTTGGGCGTGATACAGAGATAAATGCTAACACTGCTTGTTATAAAAGCTAAAAATACTGAAAGAGAAATAAATGAGAGAAATTCATAATCTTTCATCTTGGAATGATTACTCACCATCGAACCGAATACAACTGTTCTGACGATGTTTCCGTTTGCACTTTTAACACCTACTCCATAATAGTAAGGCTCTCCAACATAATCGAAGGGCGTTTGAATATTCTTTTGAGTTTTCATGCTGAAATTGAGAAGATTGTTAGGAAACGTTCCTGTTTGAGTCCAGTTATAAGCAGTAGAAAGGCTGTTACCTGAAGCTATCCCATAAACTATAGAATAATTTTCGCTCTCATTCTGTGGGACCTTCCATATATGAAGAGCAAAATATTTTGAGTTACTTGTAGAAAGGACTGGAGTTATAGAGAGAGCGCTAAGACTAGCATATAAATAATGTGGCCCAGAATTTAAAAAGGAAACTATTGTCATGCTATAGTTAGCCCAGTTTCCATTATGATTACTTACGGTTTCGGAGAGGAGGTACATGTTAAAGTCAAAAACTCCAGTTAAGTTATAACGCAGCATGCCCGAATTATTCGTGATACCTGCAAAACCTGATTCAATATGTACGTTTTTTCCTTGAGAAATAAGGGAGAGATTGTAGTTGACTTCCCAGCCTGAGGCCGGGTTTCCATACAAGTTAAATGTTTGGCTATATACGGTCATGTTAGCACCGTGGGTGACTGTTAAAACCGATGATTGATACTGCGGAACTCCTCCAGAATCACTTATAAAATCGGTATAGAATGATGCTGGTTGCGGTACATCAGCTAGAGAAATGGAGAAGAGTACCTACAGAATAACGACAATAATAAATATGGGAGACCTTAGAATCTTTTCTGCGGCGCCGAATTTCTTATGATTCATTTAATGCCTAAATTGAAGGAAAGTATAAGATTTAGTTGCATAAATCCGATATAAATCTTCTACCGTACCTGCGACTCTACTATTTATCTTGTTTGCTCGTAATTGAATAAAAATTACGATCATTTAAAGGTGTCAGCTAACTTGTCAAAGACGAGAAATAGTATCTCTATCCTTGCCCGGTTTATTAAGTCAACTTTTATACCTTATGCCAAAAAATATGGCGTCAGAATTCGGTTAGATGTTTGTTGACTTCACCCAAACTTTGACCGCTTCCTCTGGCAGGTCTTCGTTCGTTTCGAGAATCTTCACAAAGGCGGTAAGGACGGGCTTCCTGTTCTCGTCCCTGCGTATGATCGATTCTCGTGGGATCGGTCTTATGAGTTTCTTCGCTTTGTTTAATTTGATCTGACCCAGGAAAAACTGGAACATTTTGGCATCTCATAAGATTCCATTTCTTTCGACCTCCGTCCTCTTTTTATTTTTTCTCCTTTCCATTTCTTTATCTTTCATCTTCTTCACATAATTTTTGTATTCAAGACGGAATCCAGGATCAGAATCCCATCTCTTCCTGAACGCCCTTGGACTCAGGAACATTATTGATGAGTGTGGTCTCTTCTCATTATAGTCCACGAATGCATGATCGATAATGTCCCTCCTCTCCTGGAAATCGCTGATGTCTACTGGCCAGATGTAATCAGTCTTTATCGAGTTGTGGAAGGACTCGATATTGCCGTTGTCTTCCAGTGTCTGCTTCTGTATATACTCCAGTCTTATTCCAAGGAGTTTCATTGCCTTCCTGAACAGCTTCGATGGTAGGGTAAAGGTCTGGATTTCTCCAGACCCTTCCACATCAAACCGTACGGGACGTTTTCCGTCATACGGCTTTACGAGCTGCTTCATCTGGCAGCATCATGCAGATAGGATATTCTTTTCCTATCTGTTTTGGCTGCCTGATACAGGGCATTCTGAATGTCTTCAAGCCTTTTCATATCCTCGTACCCCTTTGGGGAATGGAGTTCCTCATGACATCCCAATGCTCATGCAGACAAGCAGAGCCCCTTTCCTTCTCCGGAGTTGTGCTGTCTCCGGGATCAGCGGTACTATGGGCTCCTCCGACTCCTTGAAGTGCTTCGCCCATCACTTCCCTTACGGTTATAGACTGGGCTACCATTACTCAACCACCTCTCGGGGCATGTTCATGGACACTGCAAGGTCTCCCGAGTTATTACACATCGCTTTCACCGCATGCCACCGCCACGACACCGGGGAGGCTGCATTTCTGTGGGAATTAGAGAAATGCAGTATGGCCTTCGCAGCATACAACCTGCTCGGCTCTCCCATATACGGCCTAACGGTGCTGGTATGCGTTCTCCTTTGATGCGGCCTGCGGTTTTGCATCCGGGCAGCTTCAGCCATGTCCTCACGGACATAACCGTGCCCGTAGCTATTCGGATGTTCCCACACTTTCCGAAACCAAACTTCCATTGGCAAGTCATATATATTCCTCGGCGCGCAATATTGAGGTCCGTTGTCAACTCTGAGCGAGCCGTATGCAAAGCTGCCATCAAACGTTCTTGACACAGCGTCATCCACAGATCCGACAGCATCAGAAGCAGTGCATGCCGCGGAACCGAGATACCCCTGCCATTCCTTGCTGAAACAGTCTTTGATGCACATCAGGTAGGTCATTCCAGAAAGGGTTGGGATATAGGTTATGTCCGTCTCCCACAATTGATCGGGAGCATCTGGAGTGAAGAGATTCCTCCTCTTTGTCCGATTCTTGTGCTTTGCCGCCGGCAAGGAAAGATTGTTTTTATTCAGTATCCTCGCAACAGTCTTTCGGTTGACCCGGGTCCCCTCATTCCTGAGAACAGCCCATATTCTCCTGTAGCCGTATGTGGGCCTCTCAAGGGCGAGATCTGTGATTCTCTTGGCTCTCACCGAATCGATCCTGTTAACTGTTCTCGATCTTGGCTGATAATAATAGGTGGACAGGGGGATTCCGGATATCCTTGAAATCTCCCTCACAGTCATGAATTCAGAGAGATTAAGGAATATCATCTTGATCTCCTCCCTGCCGATGTTTTTTTAACTCGTTTATAACAAGTGTTTGCTCCCCTATGATCCTTGTAAGCTCATCGATCTTCTTCTCGTACTCGTTTCCCAAAGGTCCATCTGCGAGGGCTTTCTTTCCGCCCTCGAGGAAACGTTCCCTCCACTTCCTGAAGTTCACAGGCGCCACCCCATGTTTCCTGCATATTTCTGCTATCGATTCGTCAGAGTTGAGCGATTCCATCAAGATCTCGTACTTCTGTTCAACTGTGAACTTGCCTGTCATGCGTGCACCTCCAGAGAATTCAGGAGGAGATTAAAATTTCCCCCTCTCTTGACTCTCCCCCTATATAAACCTATCTGTTCCCTCTTTTCTATATAAGTATCCTTATAATGTTCCAGCTCAATGATGGGTCGCATCACAGGTGTAGGATGTATTCATCCAGATGGAGATCCTTCATGTGCCTTCTGTGGATGCAATAAAAACGGAGAAGGAATTCCCTTGACATATTCGATATCTCTCCAGTGGATACACGTACTCCACGGGATTCCATGAGTGTCTGTATCTCTGATCTCTGGTAGTCCATGATCCACCGAAGAATGCCTATGCCGATCATCAACTTCGTGTCCAAGTTGGAATCTTTCGGAACAATTGCCTTCAGGATCTGCCTGTTATCGATACCGCGACAGCTGCATCTTTTCAGTGTGAAGCGGAGATGTGTTTCCCCTGAGAGTGTTCTGACACACCTTTCACGTGTCTTCACACTCTTCAGTTTTTTCCCGCATTCTCTGCATCTTTGCGCCTCCTCGATTTCCTGGCGTAGTAAAGGGAGACTGTAATATCTTTTTTTTTAAAACGGTACCTTATCCCGACAGCCTCGAGGTCATCCCTGAGGACATGGTGCCCCATCTTCTCTATCATGTCAAGGATCTCATTCGCCGACAGATCACCCTGCATTAATCTCATGGCGATGTAGCCAAAATGAACATGATCGATGGGGAAGTTGGTGGGTTCGTCAGGATTGGTTCCTATATATCTCAGATGCTTCTGAACAACCTTTCCGTTGACCCTGACGTTCTCAACTTCGTCGTAATATATCCGGTCACCCCTCTTTATTCTTCTTTTGAACGACATTGTAGTAGTGTATATGCACACTACTATTATAAACTACCGATGTGTCTCAGAGTTCTATGAAAAACCACGTTATTTAGGCATTCCTCATGTGCTCTCATGAAAAGAAATGACAGGAAAATCTAGCCCTATTCTGACGCCATATCAATTTTCTCAGAAGTGAAGTATTAAATTAGATCATTTTTATACTTTACATGAATCCTTATTTATGTCTGCGGATAATATTTTTGAAGGGCTATCAAAATTTGGTCTTTCCCCGTACGAAATAAAAGTTCTTTCGACACTGTTGATAGAAGGAGAACAGACTTCAACTCAGGTTGTTAGAGCTTCCGGGGTCCCTCAACCAAGAATCTATGATATATTTGATTCACTCAAGCGGAAAGGATTCATAGAGGTCAGCCCTGGAAAGAAAAAGATATACCGCGCTGTCCCCCTGTCTGTTTCTTCAAAAAGGCAAATAGATGAGCTCAGAGACTTGAGCACCAGAATAGATGATTTCGTAGAATTGCATAAAAGCAGGAACAGGGTTCCTACACCTTTTGTGTGGCTGGTGGAAGATGATAGACAAATATCTTCAAGGATAAGAAAGATGATCGATTCTGCTTCAACAGAAGTCATTTTTTCTGCAAACTCCGACACATTTGATCTGGCGTTTAAACATCTGAAAAAAGCAATTGCCAGAGGGGTTACAGTTGCCTTAGTCATGTTTCCTGACACGCCTGTTCAAAAATTACTGGAACTGAAGGGATCGGTATCCAGAATTAGACCCTCGCCTGCTTCAGAGGTATTGATAGTTGACAGAAATTCTGCTTTACTCAATGTCGGAGACGATGTTTCAGATCGTAAGTATGCGCTTTATTTCGATGACAGTGAGCTGATCCACATCTCCAATTATTACTTCTTTCACACAATCTGGGTACCTTCAAAACAGGTAACAGCTTTTGATCTAACCAAACCGGTACTTTTATCAACAACCTGGCTAGCATGTGAAGCTATTGATCAAATCAAAAAAGAAGGATCAAATATCTACGCAGTTATGAAATGCATAATGGATAAAAGAGAGCAAACACTTAGCGGAATAATCACCGGAACCAAAAGGATATTGGGTATGAGGCACACATTTTTCATTAAAGTTCGCGATAAGATTTATTCAGTTGGTGGAAGAACCGCGAGATTGGAAGACGCCAGAATGATTGAATTGAGGTTAAATACGAAGAGTACCAATATCACTGCAAAAAGTGATTGATGAAGTTCACCATCGAACATATCCCGAGATGTTAAATAACAATTACCTAAAATTCCTTAATACTACTATGGTCGATGTCTGCGTTTCTATGCCGCGTTATAGGAGTGCCAGCGTCTTGGGGTGTCTTAAAGGTACTGATTCATACAGGGCAACAAGTGATAGCTCTGCTGTATTATTTATTTGAAAGCCACAGTATTTAAATCTCATTAGCAAGTTCCAAATCGATTGTGCATCGTATTTTTCTTTACTAATTTATACTTACCAATTGAGAATCCTGATACAAGGTACTTCTGGAATATCCATCAATACTGCAAACGCTGCGAAGACGTTATAATTCATTGACACTGTTCCCGTTGAAACGTAGTACATTCCGATGGCCATCGTGTAAAGATGTGCACTTGTCAGGAATTGCCCAGCAAGAGCGTAATCTGTGTATGGTCCTGATGCGACCCACCATAGAGCTAGAAAAGCACTTGGTATAAGAACTTTGAAGAGAGCATGTGTCCTAGAATACCCATAATTATTAAGTCGACATGAGAAATTTGAGAAAAACATTTCATTCCCGCGCCATATCATAGGAAGCACCATTCAAAGTGCAAATTTACAAAATATAAGAAGATGCTTTGGAGGCATTTAACCTCGAAAATTTACAGAAGCGGTATCATTAGGCTATTTTGTCTATCTGCCAGACTCAACCAGCTCAACCGAATAACCCGAAATAAAGGGACTGAGCTTTATGCTCTTTCCATCTGAAGTCACATGAACTTCTTTGTCAGACAAGTATAATAGAAAATTACCTATTCCATAAACAAATATCTTTTTCTGATAAATAACACAAGAATTTTCTCGCATGTAAATCGGGTAGTCCTCAGAGGTTTTGATATATACTGGTCCTTCTATAGCTTGTTTGTCCCAGAAATCGATCCACCTTCCTTTGGGCAAGTACACTTCGCGCAAAGATTGATTTTTATATATTTGTGGCGCATAAAGAAGAGCCCCCCCGAGCATATATTCATCTTCAACATAATACGTGTCATCATCACTCGAAAACTCATATGCCAATGGGCTTACAGACGGTAGACCTTCTTTGTGCGACATGTAAAGCACACTAAATATGTAATCAATAAAATCATATCTTAAATCAACACTCTCCTTTATCTGTTTTCTTGCAGTTGATGGTAACAGGAAAATTTCTTGGTCATTACCATTTATTATCTTATGATTTCTAAATAAGGGGAAAAAAAGGGCCATTTTGTAATAAGCCGAAATCATCTCGGGAGAGCTATCCCCAAAAAATCCTCCCAAGTCACACCCCACAACTGTTATCCCAGAAATAGAGAGACTTGTCACAATTGAAATTTGCATTTTAATGTCATCCCAACTTGACACATTATCTCCTGTCCATACTGCTGCATACTTTTGAACGCCAGCATAACCTGATCTAGTTAAAATAAATGGCTCTTTGGAAATATCACTGAATGCTTCATATGTTGCCATGTTTTGAAAATACGGATAGGAATTTCTGACCTTTAGATGTTGAATTTTTTCTCCGTTGTCTAAATTATGAATGGCGTTTTCGGAGAACAAATGACTTTCTGTCAAAACAGTTGGTTCATTCATATCAAGCCATATGCCATCGATTCCTTGAGAGACCCATTCTTTGATTTCTGCTTTCCAAAATTGTCTTGCAGCATCATTAAGAAAATCAGGAAAAACAGAATCTCCGGGCCACATCGGTCCATGGTAAACATCTCCATTCTTAGTCTCTATGTAATGCCCCAATCCTTCTTTAAATATTTTATATTTTTGATCAAACTTTATGCTTGGGTCAATTATAGTTAGTATCCTTATTCCTCTCCGGTGCAATTCTTCTATCAAGTGTTTTACATCGCCAAATAGCTCATTGTTCCATGTAAACAATCTATAAGCATTCATATAATGAATATCCAAATATATAGCCTCAACATGTGTTGTCTTTAGATATTCATCTAGAATTTTTATAACCTCCGATTCTGGGTAATATGAGTATCTGGAAACGGTATGTCCTATACTCCACTTAGGTGGGAGAAACGGCTTTCCAGTTAGCCGAAAATAAGCCTTTAATATCTGTTGAACGTTAAAATATTTAAATATGAATAGTTCGGCCATAGAGTCTTTAATTGTTATTTTAGTTTCATTATAGATCTCTACACCAAAGTCAAATGCAACCTCTCCTGGGTAATTGACAAAAACTCCTAAGGCTTTTCCCTTTAGTACTTGCATAAAAAAAGGTATTGACAAATATATGGGATCTTTATCCCTAACGTAACCAGCTGGATCTGTGTTGATAAAAACAAATTTTTTTCGTTTCCTATCGATACCGTAGGCTTTCTCTCCGAGTCCAATAACATGAGTCCCTATTTCGAATGAGAAAAATATTTCTAGATCGTTTCCTGAGTTGTCTATCTTAAATCCATAGTCTTGGAGTATTTGAATGTCCTTATTAATTTCCTTTTCTTCTTGATTCAAAGAAAAGTTTACAATTGGCGTATACCCATTAATTGATATTTTATAATAATCTACTGTTTCTAGAATTCTGACCGTCACACGGTATAATCATCTGTTGCTATTTAATCATTTTTTCGTAGGCAATCCTATTATACATAGCGTCATAAGTTAATTCGGTAGTTTAAATACTTCAATCACTTACTTACACCATGAAGAAACTAGCAATTCCTGAGGATAGAAAAAGCGAGATCATAGCGGAGATAAGACACAGCGATGATTCCAAGTATGATCATAGGCTTCATGGGCTTCTACTCGTGGCAAACGGGATGAGTCCATATGAGGTGTCCGATATCCTTTGAAACAGCCCAAAGAGTGTAGAGACATGGGTTAATATATTCTTGGAAGAAGGTTTTAAAGGCATCAGGGAACCAATCAGATCGGGCAGGTCCCCAAGATTGTCAAACATGCTGGATGCCATAGGAAGAGACCTGAGGAAGAATCCTATGGATCTTGGTTACAAGCAGAATCCGTGGGACGGCAAATCCTTAGCCATCACATTAAGGAGAAATACGGTATTGTTCTTGGAACAAGACAGTGCCAGAGGATATTTTGAAAGTTAGGTTTTCGACTAAGAAAACCCAAACCTGTAATCGCAAAAGGTGATGATGTCAAGAGAGAGTCTTTTAGAAAAAAATAGTAGCTCTTCTTCTTGAAGGAAAGTCGCTTTTTTTGACGAATGCCATTTCTACCAGCATGGAAGCAGGATAAGGGCATGGTATCCGCCCGAAGACGCAGATCCTATAGTACTGCATGAACCAAACAGAAAAGGAATAAGTGTATTCGGTGCAGTGAGGATAAGCGATGGCAGTCCCCTGTCGGAGATCACGGAAAAGTACAATGCATTAACACTCCTGGAGTTCCTCTCCCTGGATCGCAAAAGATTCCCGGACTGTATATTTGTCCTTGACAACGCACTGTACCACCATGCCAGTTTAATTACTGATTATGCATACCTCGCCGGTATTGATCTGCTCTTTCCTGGCCCGGATTCACCGGAGTTGACTCCAATAGAACGGGTATTGACGCTCGTAAAAAAGCACGCAACACACAACAGGTATTTCCAGTTATTGAGCAACCTAAGGACTGCACTTTCAGATGAATTCAACAGACATCTCAAACCCAACAAAGAACTAAGAAACATATGCGTAGTAACTTAAGTTGTCATGTATAAACGCGTTAAAGTGCAAAGTGTGGAAAATAAATTTTCGATATCCTGGTTATTGGGCAGGATATTCCTGAAGGGTACCAATAAGAATCGGTATCGGTTAGAGATCAAAAAAAAATAACAAATACCGAAAAAGAGCTAGAATTTAAGGTACTCTTGAAGTTTTTTTTGTGGGACAGCTAATAAGATAGTATCTAATTGCTTGGCGAGACTTTCTCTCAATCCAGAATCAAATTTTCTCAGCGCGTAGATTAGGGCACCAATTACTACCTGATAACCAAAAAAGGTTTGAAATTTGTGTGTCATATTCTTTTTTAGAAGATTTAAATAAAAATCTCCGGCAAGCATTGTACCACCCACTAGTGATACTTCTATCTCTTCCTCCCTAAACTCGTTAATTATTTCGTTAGTGAGTGATGATATATATTCGGCTGACTTCTTGAATATATAAAAAGCTGGTGGGTAGCCTTCACTAGCTAATTTTGCTAATTCTGGAGCAAAACTTGATAGTTTATCCTTTGGTATTGTTTTCGTTTCAACTTTCCATACTAATTCCCTTAAGCTACACCCAAAAAAAGTGTTTAACCTTTTAGAGATTAATCGATCTTTTTCGCCCGAATCTTCTTCAAACATTGCTACCTCGATCCCTTTTTTGACAATCCATATAGCAGCCGAAAAATCGCCTATTGCCCATCCCCAACCTCCTATTCTGCGCATGTTATCTCTTTTCTTTACATATCCAACACTCCCTGTTCCTGGAGCAAACACGATTCCATCATGATTCAGATTCCCAAGATAATAAGCACTTATTCCATCGTTCATTACCTCGAAATTATCGCCTATAAGATCATTGACAATCGATCTGCCTTGATTAGTGGCATCTAATGAGTCACCAATTCCAGCGATTGCAAAAATTCTCTTCTTTATTTCCGAGAGTTTAATATGCGACATGTTTAAAGCTCCTTTAATTGCATTTTCCATTTCAATGCTGGCATGTTTAGGAGAGCCGGTGGTATAATTAGCTGATCCACCGAGGCCAACCCCTTTCAATTCGAGCGATTTCTCGTCCATAACCACCGCCAGAGTCTTAGTGGAACCTCCATCAAGTGCAAGAATCATGCAGAAGGTATTCATCCGTTAGATAAAATTTTTTAACGTTGTGGAATACCAGGATCTATTTAACATATAACCGGTATATGGAACTGTTCTCTGATCTTGTATATTCTTTTTAGCCAGTTCTGATTCCATGAACTGGTCAGGGATACGCGTTTTTGATCTTTAGACATGAAGGACATACCATTTCAGAATTGCACTTCGAATGTTGTGTGCCATAGCAAAACTCCCTGGAGAAATGAATCGCATATGACGCTAGGTCAACCATAAGGAAGATAGTGAAAATATGCAGGAATCATTAGGAGGAATTCACGGGGAATAGTAAATGCCACAACACTCGAAATCGGCCACTGTGTTGCTGATTAGATAAGTAACAGGATTGATCTGCGCCCTCTAATTTTGGACAGTTTTTCCGCTGTTTTATGAGACATTTTCTTTCAACCTCCTTCTCTTCTCCATTCTGTTCTTCAATATCCTCT